>JAKALV010000295.1 GCA_021824055.1 Acidobacteriota bacterium | reverse complement strand
TCATCCGTCGGTCGGGCGCTCACCACCCAGCCGCCGGAAACATCAATCGGTGAGCTACGCACGTAGACGCTGTGGATGATCCTGTGCAAGACGAGGGTTCGACTCCCTCCGCCTCCATTCAGTCGAACGATGACCAGAGCCGGCGACGTCCAGCGACGTCGCCGGCTCTGGTTTTGCGCCGCCGAAGGGAGCACGCGGACGGCGGCGCGGGCGTCATTGCCGCCGCGGACCATGCACACCATCTTTCGCGCCGTCGAATCGCCCGGAGGGCGTCGCAATGAACCGGCAGGCACTGAAGGACCAGGTCTTCCTGCGAATGGCCGCTGAACTGAGCCGCCTCGGCACGTGCTGTCGCCTGCAGGTCGGCGCGGTGCTCCTGCGTCCCGATGGCGGCGTCGCCTCCGCCGGCTTCAACGGCGCATTGCCGGGGATGCCGCACTGCACGCCCGACACCTGCCGGCCGGGGCAGCGCTGCCTGCACACGAGCCACGCCGAAGAGAACGCGCTCGGCTTCTGCGACGGGCACGTGGCCGTGGCGTACGTCACGCACGAGCCCTGCCTGGCCTGCACACGCGCGCTCGTGCGGCGCGGCGTGCGCCGCGTGGTGTTCGGCCATCCGTATGTGAGCATTGCGCCGCAGGAGGCGGAGGAACGCGCCTCCATCCTGACGCACTACAGCGTGCAGTGGGAGCAGCTGACCCTGCCGTGACCTGGCGGCGTGCCGCCGCTCAGCGGCGGCGGCCGAACCCGGCGTAGTACCGGTCGATCTTCCGCACGTAATCCAGGGTTTCGCGATACCGCCAGCGCGGTACCGTGGGCGCCACCTGCTCGATGTGCGTCCACTGTTCGCCGCTTCCCACCTGCTTGAGCGCCGTGTTGCGCGCCCGCTTGATGGTCCCCTCGCCGGCGTTGTAGCTGCCAAACATGAACGCCGGCCGTTCGCGCTCGCTGATGGAGGCGGTCCAGAGCTTCCAGAGATAGCGGTCGTGCATGATGCCGGCGGCGATGTTCCACTCGGGGTCGTTGATGGCGCCGAACTCGGCGCGCCGCGACGCGATGCCCGCATACGTCGACGGCATCAGTTGCATGATGCCGCGCGCACCGACGTAGCTAGTGGCGTTCGGGTCGAGCCCACTCTCCGCCATCCCTTGCGCCTTGAACCGCCGCCAGTCGAAGCCGGGGCCGAAGTAGCGCTTGCTGTAGCGGCGGAAGGTGTCGTCGTAGCGGCTGGCGTTGCGTTCGGCCAGCCGTCGCGCGGCCGCGCGTTTGCGCGGCGAATCCTGCGCCAGCGCGGCGCGGGGAGCGAGCGCCAGCAGCAGCGCGATGGCGGCGAGCGCCGCGCCGGTCACACGGCGCACGAGCGCCAGAGCCTGCGGCCGGACCTGCCGTCTGCGCGTAAGGTCGGTCACGGGGCGCTAGTTCAGCGCGTTGCCGATGATCAACGCGATGGAAATGAAGATCGAGGCGACAAAGATGGCCACCGCGACGTTCCCCTTGCTCAACTCGGCGGGGAAGTTGACCTCGGGAGTCAGGCGGTCGATGATGCGGTAGCTCGCGAACATCAGCACGACGCCGGCGACGGCGTAGAGCAGGTTGAGGGCGATGATGTCGAGTTGCACGCGGCGCTCCGAAAAGGTCGTGCCGGAGTGTAGCACGCGCCGGGGCCGGCGGGAATGCCGGCCCCGAAATTGCCCGGGCAGGGTCAGAAGCGGACGCCCGCCGGTATGAAGACCACGAACACCGACGGCGTGCCGTATGGCGAACCTGCCTTGGCAATGCCATCCGTCGCCAGCACCGACACGATGAAGTCGTATTCCCCGGTGGCACGCCGGATCGGGGCGATCTCGCCCGCGGCAGTGGCTGCCAAGCCCCCGGTGAGGTTCGCGTAGGCGTTGACTACGTCCTGCGCCTGTACACGGAGAGCCTGGAGGTCGACGCGCGAACCGACGCGAAAGGTCCCGTTGCCGTTGCCCATCCAGACGGGGTTCATGATCGAGGACGCACTCGCCGTCTTCCCGCTGAAGAACAGGTCGGGAGCGCCGTCGCCGTCGAGGTCGCGAAGCAACGGTAGGAACCCGAACGGTGAGTTGAAGCTGCGGCCAGGGAAGGCGGTGAGGGACACGTCGCGAAACGTCCAGTTGCCGTCGTTCAGATAGACCTGGAACTGGCTGCCGCCCCAACTCGTGTTGTCATCAGGCCATGGCGTGGAGGAGATGAAGATGTCGTCGTCGCCGTCGCGGTCGAGGTCGGCGACGCCGCATCGCATATCATGCGACTTGATGCGCCCGGGTGCGGAGGCGGAGTCGAGCACGGGGCGGGGCAAAGCGTAGGCCGCCCGCACCTTCGGCTGGGCCTGGGTCCAGTCCACGTCGAGGATGACGTTGTCCTGGGACAACGGCGTCCAGGTGGCCGTCCCCTTCAGTGCGACAATGGCGTCCGTGTTCACCACGTCACTGGAACCATCCTTGTTGAAGTCGCCGATGCACACACCCATCGCGTTGCCCAGCAAGTGAAGCTCACGATCGGTATAACCCTGGATGGGCATGATCTGTGGATCCGCGTACTTCATGCGGGTCAAGCGGCCGGTGCAGTCTCCCTTCCAGATGGGTGCTGCCTCGTCGCCGACCAGCGCATCCATGCACCCGTCCTTGTTCAAGTCCCACGCGCCGAAGCCGTGCGCCCACACCAGCGTGTTGTCGTCGGTGACGGCGTACCCGGTGCCGTTGCTGATCGCGATTCGGGACGTCGCGTCCTCGGGGGGGACGTCGGTGAAGCCGGCGAAGAAGAGATCCGACACCCCGTCGTTGTTGAAGTCAGCGACGGACGGGTAGTTCGCATACGCGGTGAACGCGCCGCCGAACATCGCCGCGGTGACATCCTGCATTCCGCCGCCGGACGTGCGCTGGAACAGCTTGATCGCTGCCGCGGGGTTGCGCGGCGCCCCCGTGCCACACCCCTTCACCGCGCAGACGTACCACGGCGAAACCACCAAGTCTTCGTTGCCATCGTTGTTGAAGTCGGCGATCGCCCAGGTCGGAATGTAGTTGTCAGGGTAATCGCGAATGCTGCCTTGGATCATCCCGACGACCTGTGCAGAGAGCCCGCTCCAGGCATTGACTGTCACGGGAAGCTTCGCGGTGAGCGATCCGGAAGTCGCTGTGAGTTGCGCAAGTCCTGACGCCCTGGCGGTGACGGCCCCCGTCGCGCTCACGGTTGCCACGGCGGCGTTGGAGGACGTCCATGCAACCGTTGCGCCCGCCACCGGATTGTTGCGCGCGTCAAGCACGGCCGCGGTGGTCGAGTCCCTCTGATTGACGGCCGAGAAGACGAGCCGGGCGGCGCCCAGTCGCAACTGCGTCGGAACCTGGCTGACCGTGACGGCGACCGTCGCGGTCAAGGCGCCGCTCGTCGCCGTGATGGTGGCGGTGCCTACGGTGAGCGCCTTGATGACTCCCGCGGCACTGGCGGCGGCGACAGCCGGTGCGCTCGACGCCCAAGCGACTGTCACCTGCATCGCCTGGCCGCGCTGATCGGTGACGGTCGCCGTGACGAGCGTGCTGTCACCGAGTGCGGTGAATGCGGCCTGGCTGCGGGAGAGCGTGAGGGTGGTCGCCACGGCGGGCGCCGTCGGCGTCGGCTGCGTGGGCGTTGCGGTCGCCGACTTGTCGGAACTGCCGCACGCGGTGAGGAGGCACGCGGCAAGCACGAACTGGGGGGCAGATCGTCGCATGGGAGTGACTAGATGAGAAAAACACTATCCGCGGACGGGAGACGATAGCATGCGGTGTGTCGAAGCCGCAACCCCGACCGATGCGCGGCCCCGCGGTCGGTTGCGATCGGCCCGACTAGGTTCCAACATTGGGTCCATGCCGCGTCAGCTGAAGCGGCTCGCGTGCCAACCAAGCACAGCTCAACTCCTTCAGGACCTCCTGCATGTCGCGTTTCCAGCGTACCCTGACCGTTCCGTCCGTATTTGTCGTGGCCATCACCCTCTCGGCCGCTGGGAGCGGTGTCTCGCATGCGCCGCCGCGTCCCGCCGAGATAGGTCCTGAGTCCTCGCTGGTGGCCGCGCTCAAGTGGCGCAATGTCGGCCCCGATCGCGGCGGCCGGTCCATCGCCGTGAGCGGCGTGCGCGGCCGACCCAACGAGGCGTACTTCGGTGCGGTCGGTGGCGGACTGTGGAAGACCGCCGACGGCGGCGAGACGTGGGCGC
>JAKALV010000294.1 GCA_021824055.1 Acidobacteriota bacterium | reverse complement strand
GCCGCGGTGCTCGCGAGGATGAAGCCCGGCAGCACGATCATCAACTGTGCGCGCGGCGAAATCGTCGATACCGCCGCGTTGACCGACGCGATCCGCGCGAAGAAGCTGCGCGCGGGCCTTGACGTGTTCGCCGACGAGCCGGCCGCGGCCACGGGCGACTTCACCGATCCTATCGTCAGGGAGCCGGGCGTGTACGGCACGCATCACATCGGCGCGTCCACAATCCAGGCGCAGGAATCAATCGCCGCCGAGACGGTGCGAATCGTGAAATCATTCAAAGACACCGGCGTCGCGCCGAACGCCGTCAATTGATTTCGTCACCGCGCGCCAGTTCGTAGCCGCGGGCCTTCAGGCCCGCAGTACGTAGGGCCGAGCGTCAGCTCGGCCTTCAGGAGTCCATCATGTCCGTGCACCGCATTTACAATTTCTCCGCCGGTCCCGCTGTCCTGCCCCTGCCCGTGCTCGAAGAGGCCCAACGCGATCTCGTCGCGCTGCCGGGCGTCGGCATGTCGGTCATGGAGATCAGCCACCGCTCGAAGACGTTTGAAGACATCCTCGCCCGAGCGGTCGCCGACATGCGCGAGTTGGCGGGCATCCCGGACCACTACAAGGTGTTGTTCCTGCAGGGCGGCGCCAGCATGCAGTTCTCGATGGTGCCCATGAACCTGCTCACGCCGGGCGCCACGGCCGACTACATCGTCACGGGTGACTGGGGCAAGAAGGCGGTCAAGGAAGCGAAGAAGGTCGGCACGGTGAAGATCGCCGCGACCACCGAGAGCGGCAACTTCACGCGCGTGCCGAAGCCGGGCGAGCTGCAGTTCACGCCCGGCGCCGCCTACGTCCACATGACGTCGAACGAGACCATCCACGGCAACGAATGGTTCTACGTGCCGGACGTCGGCGCCACTCCCCTTGTGTGCGACATGTCGTCGGACGTGTTGTCGCGGCCGATCGACATCGCGAAGTACGGACTCATTTACGCCGGCGCGCAGAAGAACCTCGGTCCGTCCGGCGTCACCGTGGTGATCGTCCGCGAAGATCTGCTCGCGCGTTCGACTGACACGCTGCCGGCAATGATGAATTACCGGATCGAGGCGGAGAACGGCTCGATGTACAACACGCCGCCCGCGTTCGGCATCTACATCCTGGGACTCGTGTTGAAGTGGCTGAAGGGCGTCGGCGGCCTCACGGCCATTGACGCCATCAACGAGCGCAAGGCCCGCGCGCTGTACGCCGAGCTCGACCGGTCCGGGTTCTGGAAGCCCCATGCCGACAAGGACTGCCGCTCGCGCATGAACGTGACGTTCCGCCTCGCCACCGAAGACCTCGAGAAGAAATTCGCGAAGGAGGCCACCGCCGCCGGCCTCGACGGTCTCAAAGGCCATCGCTCGGTCGGCGGCATCCGCGCGTCGATCTACAACGCCTTCCCGGAAGATGGCGTCACGGCGCTCGTGCAGTTCATGAAAGAGTTCGAGAAGAAAAACGGATAGAGACAGCTCAACTTAAAGTGGGGCAGTGAGGCAGTGGGGCAATGATTGCCTCATTGCCTCATTGCCTCATTGCCTCATTGCCTCATTGCCTCATTGCCTCATTGTTGTGTCGTCGTGTTGCCGCCACCCCGGCGGCGGCGTCTCCGGCGTCTTCGCCGGGCCGGATCGCCGACTGGCGGCGCGCCCTCGTGATGGTGACCGGCGGGATGTTCCGCGGCGTGTCCGGGCGCCCCCGGCGCGGCCGGATGCGGCCGATGGCTGTGGCCCCGATGCTGGGGGCGCGGCTCGGGCTTCGGCATCTGCGACTGCACGTGCTTCCAGTGCGCCACGGCGTCGGGCGCGTCGCCGAACACATCGAGCCAGGTAATCGCGTCGGAGAATG
Organism: Acidobacteriota bacterium; assembly: GCA_021824055.1. Lineage (GTDB taxonomy): Bacteria > Acidobacteriota > Vicinamibacteria > Vicinamibacterales > SCN-69-37 > SCUN01. The sequence goes on along the minus strand of JAKALV010000294.1, from coordinate 2,366 downwards.
ACGGCCGGCCCGGCAGGCCGCGCGCGATGCGCGCCGGCAGATTCGGATCGGCCAGCTTCGGCACCGTGATCAGCAGGTGCCGCAGCCGCTCGTAATCCTTGCGCGCCAGCGTGAGCATCCCCAGCCTGAGCTGGTCCTCGTGCGGATTGACGATGCCGAGCGGCACGAGCAGCGCGCCCATCAGCACGGGGTTCACCATCTCCGCCGGAATGGACGGGTGGTGGCGGCGCCACGCATCGAGCTTCGCAAGCGACGCCCAGAACGCGTCGGGCGCATCCTGCAGCTCGGGCGTCATCAGGCCGAGCAGGCCGACGCCGTCGAGCACGCGGAACGTCGCTTCGGCGTGGCCGGAGCGGAGGATCTTGAAATACTCCTCGAGCAGCCGAGCGGGCGAGGCTTTTTGAATCAGCGCACCGTGCGACTCGATCGCGCCCAGCACCGCGTCGTCCATCTCGAAGTCCAGCCGCGCGGCAAAGACGGCGGCGCGCAGCATGCGGACGGGATCCTCCGTGAAGCGCACCGTGGGATCGCCGATCGACACGATCCGCCGGTTGGCGAGATCCTCGAGACCGCCCGTGTAGTCGATCACCGAGTGCGTGGCGATGTCGTAAAAGAGCGCGTTGACGGTGAAGTCGCGCCGGAACGCGTCTTCTTCCGGCGTGCCGTACATGTTGTCGCGCCGCACGATGCCGTGCTCGTCGGCGTGGGCGCGCCGCGGCGGCGCCTCGTCCGAATGCACGAGCACGGGCTGATCGTCCACCGGCGCGTCGGATCCGGGCGGGGGCTCGGGCACGTTCTGCCGGAACGTGGCCACCTCGATCGTCTTCGCGCCGTACTTGATGTGGGCCAGCCGGAACCGGCGGCCGATGATCCAGCAGTTGCGAAACAGCTTCTTGATTTCGTACGGGTGCGCGTCCGTGCCGATGTCGAAGTCCTTGGGCCGGCGGCCGAGCAGCAGGTCGCGCACGCTGCCGCCGACGAGGTACGCCGTGTACTCGTTCTCGTTCAGGCGGTACAGGACGCGCAGCGCGTCGGAGTCGATGTCCTTCCGCGAGATCGGGTGCTCGGCTCGCGGAATGATGGAAGGTTCGGTCACCGGTTCGAATTATACCGGCGCGGCGATCAGACGCGGCCGTCTCATGGTTTGGCCGCGTTCCAGTCGCGGCCGATCCCGACATCCACCGTCAGCGGCACGCTGAGCTGAAAGGCCGCCTCCATGTGGGTCTTCACCAGCGCGGCCACGGCCTCGGCTTCGTCATCCCGCGCCTCGAACAGCAGTTCGTCGTGCACCGTCAGGATCATCCGGCTGGCGCCGCCCCGCTCGCGCAGGGCCGCCGCGACGTCGATCATCGCTTTCTTCAGGATGTCGGCCGCCGTGCCCTGGATCGGCATGTTGACCGTTTCGCGTTCCGCCGCGGCGCGGATCATGCCGTTGGCGCTCCTGAGCTCGGGCACCAGCCGCCGCCGGCCGGTGATCGTGCGGACGATGCCGCTGGCGCGCGCGTCGGCCAGCGTCTTGTCGATATATCCGCGCACGGCGGGGTAGCCGTCGAAGTACGCGTGGATGAGATCCTGCGCGGCGGCCTGCGGCACGCCGATGTCCTTGGCCAGCGTGAACGCGGTCTTGCCGTAGAGCAGCGCGTAGTTGATGATCTTGGCCCGCCGCCGCAGTTCCTTCGGGTCGAGGCCGCTGTTGGCGCCGAACACGCGCTCGGCCGTGCGGTCGTGAATGTCCTCGCCGCGCCGGAACGCCTCGGTGAGCGCCGCGTCGCCCGACACGTGCGCGAGCACGCGCAGCTCGATCTGCGAGTAGTCGGCTGAAATCAGCAGGAAGCCCGGCTCGGAGACAAACGCGCCGCGAATCTCGCGGCCGGCCGGCGTGCGGATCGGAATGTTCTGCAGATTGGGGTCGCTGCTGCTCAGCCGGCCCGTCGCGGCCACGGCCTGATTGAACGTCGTGTGCAGCCGACCGGTCGCCGGGTTGACGAGCAGCGGCAGGGCGTCGACGTAGGTGCCCTTGAGCTTCTGGACCCCGCGCCATTTCAGGATCAGGCCCGGCAGCTCATGCACCGAGGCGAGTTCCTCGAGCACGTCAACCGCCGTGGACACGTTGCCGGTCTTACCTTTCTTGCCGCCGGGCAGGTTCAGCCGGGTGAACAGCACGTCGGACAGTTGTTTGGGCGAATTGATGTTGAACTCGCCGCCGGCCATCTCGAAGATCCGCGCGGTCAGCGCGTCGAGCTCGGCCTGCATCAAGGCCGACTGCTTCGCCAGCGACGCGACATCCACTTTGATGCCGGCTTCCTCGATCGCCGCGAGAACGGGAATCAGCGGCAGCTCGAGCTCGCGGTACACGCGGTCCAGCC
>JAKALV010000293.1 GCA_021824055.1 Acidobacteriota bacterium | reverse complement strand
ATCGTCAGGCCGCCGGCCGAGCTCTTGTACGTGATCTTCTCCATCTTCATCACGCCGACGCTGCCCTTCTGCCACGTGGCGTCGGTGATCTTCTGCTGCTCCACTTCGCGGGCGCGCGCGGCCTTGATCTGCTCGGGCGTCTGCGGAGCGCGCTGTCCGAACACCGGCGGCGCCGGGGGCGGCGGATTCTGCGCGGGTGTCTGGGCGGAGACGAAGGACGCCAGAATGGATGCAACCACAACACGAAACATGAGGGCTCCTTGGAAATGACAGGAAAGGCTACTGCAGAAACCTGCCGGCTGGCTATTTCTTAGCTGGTTAGCGGCTGGCAATGAGGCAATGAGGCAATGAGGCAATAGCGAAGTCCAATGACCGAGTTATTCAATAACCAAATCCAATAACCAGCTAAGAAATAGCGAGCTAACCCGAGCTAATCCTGCCGTTTCACCGTCAGCGTCAACTCTTTGTGTTCCCCGTCGCCGAGCTTGAACGAGGTTGCCGTCGCGCGGAGCTTTTCAAGATTCGCCGGCTCGGCCCATTCGCCGTCGACCAGGGATTCGACGGCCGCGGCAAAGTAGCGGCCCGCCGGGAGGCCGACCACCGAGAAGGTGCCGTCCGAGGCTGCCGGCTGCGCGACGACGACGCGGTTCATCATGACCGTCCAGAGACGGGAGTTTTCGGGAAAGACGATGACGCTGAATTGGCGCAACGGCGCGCCTTCGGCGTCCTTTGCGGTGCCCACCACCCGCGTGGGCTTCACCGTGAGGTCGATCTCGACGTCCGGCACATCCTCCCGGTCGACGTCGAGTCCTTCATCCGTCACATCGACGCCGCGCGCGCGAATGCTCTTCAAGAACAGGGAATCCGGTAACCCATGCACGCGCAGCATCCGGATGCCGGCGGCGCTGGTCACGGCAAACGTCCCATCCGGATTCACCCTGGCGCTCGCGGCGTTCAGCGTCGCGGACAGGCCCGGGTACGTCGATGTGACCGTTACAGTGGCCCGCGACACATCCTCCGCGGCCGGCGGCATACCGTCGACCGTCACTTTGCCCGAAAGGCGGGCGGCGCGCCCGATCTGAATCGTCACGCCATCGACGTCCTGGCCGTTCACGGAAACCGGCACGCTTGCGGACTGATGATCCGGCCCGCTGAAGTCCTGGCCAATGCCGGTGCTGCCGGTCCGGGCCATCGCCTCCATGCGCGCCCGAGACTCCACGTCGATGCGGTAGTCGCCGGGCGCCACGTTCGGCACGGAAAATCGTCCGAGCGCGTCGAGGTCCGCGATCATTGCTGAGGAGAACACCGCGCCATCGCTGCGCGAGGGATTGAGCCAGACGAACATGCCGCTCGGTGGCCTGCCACTGGCGTCGACCACTGTACCCGACACGCGCGCGAGCGGCACGGCCAGCAAGCGCAGATCAAGGCCTGATGTTTCCCGGCCCGCGACGACCGCGACGGCCGTGGCCTCGCTGCCGTTCGACGTGCCCGGATAGAACGTCGGCGCACTTCCCTGGGTGGAGGCCGCGAACCGTGCCGCGGGCGCACCGGCGTCGGCGACCGCCAACTGCATTCGTCGCAGGCTCGCGGCGATGAAGTACTGCCCGGGCCGCAGTCCGAATATCCGGAATTCGCCGAGGTCGTTGGTTTCCGTGGCGGCCTCCGTCGCCAGCCGCCGGTTGCCGGGATTGATGTACGACGACCGCAGCGCCTGGACGCTCACACCCGCCACCGGGTCGCCGAACTCGTCGAAGACCCGGCCCGTCAGCACGCCGCCTCGCGGCAGCGCCAGGTCGCCGCGATCAAGGCTCTGCCCGGCGGCCAGAACCAATCCGCCGGCCTTCGCGGTTGCGGCTCCGAACGAGGTGGTGACGAACCCGGACTTGCTCACGCGGATGCGATACCTGCCGGCGCCCAGGCGCGGGACATCGAATCGGCCGTCGCCGTCGGTGGTCGCCGTCACCGTGGCGAGGGTGTCCGCCTGCACCAACACGGTGGCGCCTCGCACGACGGCGCCGGTGTCGGCCGCCACGACGCGGCCGATGATGCGGGCCGTGCCGTGGGTCACCGCGGCCGGCGCCTGCGGCGGCGTCAACGGAGATTGCAGCTGGAGAGCGGCGGCGAGCGCGAAGGCGGCGAGTGTCATCGCCCGGAGTCTACGCGCTCACGCGCCGATTGGTTCAGGAACCGTGCTTCACCGCGCGCAGCGCCGCCCCCAGACACGCGGAGTTGGTCTCATCGAGCCGCTGAACATTCGCGCCGAACACCTCGGCCATCACCTGGAGTATTTCCCGATTTGCGGACGCCCCGCCCGTGGCGTGGATCTTCCGAACCGGCACGCCCATCCACGCGGAGTACTTCTTCAGCGCCGTCATCTGCGCCTCGATCACGGCGCGGACGTTCCTCGCCGCATCGCGCTCGTCAAGATTGAACCGCCGCACGCCCGCCACCGGCACGCGCGGTGTGATCTCCGGCACGAAATACGGCAGCATGCGGGCCCCGTCATTACCCGGCGGCGTGGAGCGCAACGCGGCCGAAAAGCCCTCCCAGTCGAGTCCATGCATGTCGCGGACCCGCTCGCGCGCGAGCGAGCCGTTCGCGAACACGGTGATGCCCATGAACTCGCCGGTCGGCGAGGCGAACACGTGCCCGACGCCGTCCGGGCTCACGCGCGGCTCGCGCATCAGGCCGAAAATCGTGTCGCTCGTGCCGAGCGAGATCGCGACCTCGCCTTCTTCGGCGAGGCCCACGCCGACCACGCTCGACGGGTTGTCGCCCGTCCAGGCCACGACCTTCGCTGGCGGCAAACCGAAACGCCCGCGCCATTTCGGCGCGAGCACGCCGATGACGGTCGATGAGGGCACGATGCGGGGCAGGCGGTCGCGAAGACCTGGCGCGGTCGCCTCGAGCGCGCGCGGATCCCACCCGCTCGTGCGGAGGTTCATCAGGTTCATGCCCGACGCATCGCCGGGATCGAGCGGCGCATCACCGCCAACCAGCAATGACGCCATGAAGGAACTCACCAGATGAATCCGCGCGGTCCGCTCATATGCCGCGCGATCCTGTTTCCAGAATTTTCTGATCTGCGGTCCGGCGAACCGCTCGAACGCGCGCGAGCCGGTCAATTGCGCGACGGCGTTCGGGCCGCCCAGCGCCGCGGTGATCTCCGCGCACTCGGTGGACGTGCTCGTGTCCATCCAGATCGGCGATGCGGCGCGCGAGAATCCGCCGGCCGCGTCGAGATAGACCGTGCCGTGCTGCTGCGCGGAGCCGGAAACCGCGGCGATGCGGGCGAGATCGAGCCCGCTCGACGAGAGCGTGGCCAACCCGAGCTCCAGCGCATCCGCCCACATCCGCGGCGGCGCGCATGCGATCGCAGGGTCCTCCGACGGCAGCACGCCATGACGCGTGCCGTACTGCGGCAGCGCGCGATCGAAATTGATCGCGTGCCGCCACACGTCGCGTGGCGCACCGCCGGCATCGACCGACAGCACCTGCAGGCTGAGACTCTGCGTGCTGCAGTCGATGCCGAGGTACAGGGGCATTCCTGTTACTCGCGGGGTTCCTGCTCGGCAAACGTGATGATGTAGCCGTCCGGATCGGTGATCGCGAACTCGGTCAAGCCGTACCACTTCTTCTCGAGCGGCATGACGACCTTCACCCGGCCGGCGAGCGCATCGTGCATCTTGCGGACGCCGGCGAAGACATACGGCGATTGATCGGGCACATGCATCGCGACGGTGAAGCCCAGCACATCGCGATAGAACGCGACGCTGCGATCCACGTCAGAGACAATCAGATTGGGCGTGAGCTTGGAAAAAACGAACGGCATCGTACACCTCATCTCAGGTGCTCGCGGATGCCTACGTCCATCCGCCCGGCGAGATCGGGCGTGGGTAGGGGCCAGCTTCGAAATCAGGCCCCGCTAGGTACGTGGGAAACGATAGCACACACCTGACAGTATTGAAGACGATGAGCGCAGCACCCGGCAAGCCTGTAGCGGTCCCACGCCCGTGGTTGATCGCCGTGACCATCTTGCTCGTGCTGCCGTGGCTGGTGGTGGGCTACGTGTACCAGCGCGGCTCCGCGCCGGTCCCGGATCGCGCGGCGCCCGTGGCGCAGCAAACGACCGCCTCCGGGCCGTGGGGCAACCTGATCCTCACGCCGATCGTGATTTCACCGCCGATCGAGTACGTGTCAACCGACCTCTGGCCGGCCGCGACGCTCACCTGGACATTTCCGGGT
>JAKALV010000292.1 GCA_021824055.1 Acidobacteriota bacterium | reverse complement strand
AATGGCTGCGCGGCGGAAGAAGCCGTCGCACGCTGCTGCAATTTCGGCGCCCGCCGTCTTCATCCGGGCGGCGGCGGTGATGCCCGGGGTCACTTCACCCTTGCTGTTCTTCGAATTGAGGGACGTAGCGAGCGCCCGCGCCAGCGGCGGGCCGCACGTCTCACCATGCGCATCGAACGCCGCCATGGCGGCCGTCAATGCGAAAGGAAATCGTTCGGTGATGAACGCGGAGAATCGGCTGCGGAGCGTGGAAGACGACGCCACGCTTGGGAGTCTAGCATCCGCGACGTTTCGCCCGAGCCGTCGGCGTCGCGGTCCACGGATCATCCGGCCAGGGGTGTTTGGGATAGCGTCCGCGCAGTTCCTTACGGACGTCGAGGTACCCCCGCGCCCAGAAGCTCTTGAGATCGCGCGTGACCTGCACCGGACGGCCGTTCGGGGCGAGCAGCTCGAAGGTGACGGGCACCTGCTGCGCGCCGATGCGCGGCGAGTCGGCCAGCCCGAACAGTTCCTGCAGCTTCACCGACGCCACCACGGAGCCATCGTCTCTGTACGTGAGCGGCCGGTCGCGCCCGCTCGGCATGCGCAGCGTGGGCGGCGCGGCCTGGTCCAGCCGCCGACGGATGTCGGCGGGCAGCGAGGACAGCGGGTCCATGGGGTCAGAGCCGTTTTCCACAGAAAAGGCCCAATTGGGGACAGAGGTCTCATTGGGGACCTCTGTCCCCAATTGGGCCAGAACTGTGGAAAACGGCTCTGACCCCGTTTTGCCCGCAGCGAATCGCAGCCGCGCGAGCAATTCCTGCTCGCGCGGCGTGCGGTCGCGGGCGCGCCATGCGCGCGCGTAGAGCGGCGCGGCGGCGGCCGGATCGGCCGCCACCGCGTGGGACGACAGCACCAGCGCACCGTACCGCTCCACGCGCGCGGCCCGCACCTTGCCAGCTGCGGCGTCGAACTCATGCACGACCTCGCGCGACGTCGGCACGATCCAGTCCGGCTCAACGCGCGAAGCCGCCACGATCACGGCCTCGTCGGCGCCCGACCGCGGCAAGGCACCGGGCACTCTGGCCCCAAGCGCAGTGGCCCCCTCGGTCTTCCTGATCTCCACGGCGACGACAAACTCCGCATGATGCACACTGCTCTCGCGCGCCAGCCGGGCGCCGGTACCTGAGGTCAGCACGAACCGGTCACCATGCGCCTCTCGACGTCGAGCGAGCCGGTCCGGATACGCCAGAAACAGCGCGCGCCGGAACTGCGCGTCGGGCGCATTCGAACGGACCGCATCACCAACGGGCGCCGCGCTTGACGCCGCCGACCTGAGCGTCCTCGCGAGTGCCTCCAGGTATGGGGGAAACGCACGGTCTTCAACCGCCACGAGCACATCGCACTCGCTGACGCCCGAAGTCGCCGCACCCGTCACACCGCCGTCGCCCGGCTCCCTCGCACCCAGCACCCTGGCACCCAGCACCCTGGCACCCAGCACCCTGGCACCCTGGCTCCCTGACACCCTGACACCTTCAGCGAGAACCGCGACCGCGCGCGCGGCTCGCTCACTGGCGCCGTCAGCGAGCAGCAAGCGGGCTAACCGTGGATGTGCCGGCACACGGCGAAGGTCAGCGCCAAGCGCCGTCATCCTCCCATCGCGGTCGATTGCACCAAGTTGGTGCAACAGCTGACGCGCCGCGTCGAGCGCCGCGGACGGCGGCGCTTCGTACCATTCGAACGCGCCGGCCGTGAACGGATCGCCGCCCCACGACACGATGTCGAGCGCCGTTGACGCAAGGTCAACCCGAAGAATCTCCGCGTCGCGATGCGGGCGCAGCCGGTCCCTCGCGTCCCACAGCCGCCACACGCGCCCCGCCTGGACGCGGCCCGCGCGGCCGGCGCGCTGATCGGCGGAATCCTGCGGTATCCGCTCGGTGACGAGCCGGTCGATGGCTCGCTCGGCGTCGTACCGGGCAACTTTGTGAATGCCGGAATCGATCACGGCGGTGACGTCCGGCACCGTCAGGGTTGTTTCCGCAACGTTGGTGGCCAGAATCACCCGGCGGCCCGTCGACGGACGGATTGCGGCATCCTGCGCGTCGGCGGACAGGCCGCCGTGGAGCGGCCAGAGGTCCACATCGGGAAACCGCGGCAGCAACCGCGCGGTCAGCGCGCTCATCGCGCGCGCGATTTCGCCCGCGCCCGGCAGAAAGCACAGCATCGCACCGGAGGTCGACGGCAGCGCGTCGATCACCGCCTGCTCGACAGCGACGCCCGGCAGGTACTGGATGTCGAGCGGAAACATCCGTCCCGGCACACTGACCACGGGCGCGCCATCCAGATACGCCGCCACGCGTCCGGCGTCAATCGTTGCAGACATCACCACTAGCCGAAGATCACCGCGCGCCTTCCACGCCTGTTTCGCCAGCGCCAGGCCAACATCCGCATGCACGCTGCGCTCGTGAAACTCGTCGATGACGACGGTCCGGAATTCGCTGAGCAGCGGATCCTGCAATAACCGCGACGTCAGCATGCCCTCGGTGGCGAACAACACCTTCGTCTCGCGCGTGAAATTCCGGTCGAGCCGGACGTGCCATCCCACTTCGCGCCCGAGCGTCCATCCCCGCTCGTCCGCCACGCGCGCGGCCATCGATCTCGCGGCCACACGCCGCGGTTGCAGCACGATCACCCGCCCGTCGTCGCACAGCGCGGGCGGCACACGGGTGGTCTTCCCCGCACCGGGCGCGGCGGTGACGACCACGGCGCGCCGGTCGCGCACGGCCGCCGCGATCTCGGGGAGGTACGGATCGATGGGAAGGGGCTCGCGCGGACGCACGTCCCGCATACTACGATTGTCCCGTGCAATCCGTCGAACTGGGCGCCGTCGCGGATCAGGATCAGACGCAGCGTCCCACCGATCTCTTCCTGATCTTCGCCGGCGCCAACATCGTCGCCACCACGCTGCAGATCGGCGGCTGGGTGACGGGGTTCTCGTTCCGCACGGCCATGCTCGTCATTGCCGCCGGCGCGATCGGCGGCGCGTGGCTCGTGGCGGCCCTCGCGCCGGTAGGCTCGCGCCTGCGCGTGCCCTCCATCGTGGCCATCCGCGCCGCGCTCGGCTATCGGGGCGCGCAATCCGTGGCCGTGCTGCTCTTTGTCACCAACTTCGCCTGGATTGCGGTCAACAACGTGATCGCGGCGTCGATCGTCGCCCGGCTGGTCAGCGGCCCGGCGGCGGACCATCAGGCCGCGTGGGCGGTCGCGATCGGCGTGCTCGCCACCATCACCGTACTGGGCGGCCCACGCGCGGTCGGCTACGCGGATCGATTCGCCGTGCCCGCGCTTTTCCTCTCGGGCATCGCGATGACGATCGCATGCCTGCGAACACCGTGGCCGGCCACCACCGCGCCGGCCGCTTCAGTGACTCAAGTGCTCCGGGGCTTCGACTTCCCGTTCGGCTATCAAACGACCTGGCTGTTGATGTTCGCCGACTACTCGCGCTACTCGCGCTCGGGCCGGCGATCGGCGGTCGCGGTCTTCGCCGGTCTCGGGATCACGGCTCTCTGGTTCATGCCGCTCGGATTGATCGCGTCGATGGTGGCGCACTCGCAGGATCCCGGCGCCATGGTTTTCGCGCTGGGTCTCGGCTGGTGGGGCGGAACGCTGCTGTTGCTCGGCACGCTCACGACGAACTTCGTGAACATCTACATGTCCGCCCTGGCGCTGAAGAGCTTGCGACCCGACACCGGCAACGCCGGCGCGGTCTGGCTCATCGGTGGCGTGGGCGCCGCGTTGAGCGTGCTCAACTCGGTGTGGATCGAGCAGTTCGCGAACTTCATCGGATTGCTCGCCGGACTCTTCGTGCCGATCGGCGGCCTGCTGATCGCCCATTTTCTGATTCTCAAACGCACGCACGCCGCCGCAGATCTCTATCCAGGCCCGAACCGCGCGGCGCCGCGCGTGGGCCTGTGGTCGGTCGGCGGCATGACGGCGTGGATCGCGGGCGCGGCGGTCTTCTATCTGGCCGCGCCGATCGGCGGCACGTTGCCAAGCCTGACAGTCTCCGTGCTGATCTACCTCGGCGCCGCGCGCGTGGCCGCCGGCCCAACTCGCAGTAAGGTACACCCGTGAATCTTCGCGAAGTGCTCGCAGGCGCGGTCGTCATGGGCCCCATGACCAAGGGCTCCAACCTCCCGTACCGCCGGCTGTGCGCCGGGCTCGGCGCCAAGGTGCTCGTCAGCGAAATGGTCCTGGCGCGTCGTCTCAAACAGCGG
>JAKALV010000291.1 GCA_021824055.1 Acidobacteriota bacterium | reverse complement strand
CTACTACCTGGTGCTCAGCAGCCGGATGTACATCGACAAGCCCGATACGCCCACGCCGGTCGCGATCGCGCCGCCGCTCATGGTGGCGATCCTGATCTGCGCCGTCGGCGTGGTCGTCATGGGCGCGTACCCCGAGCCGTGGGTCCGCGCGGTCATGGACGCCGCCAATGGACTCTTCTGATAGAAGAGACGACTTAGCTGGCTATCTGTTAGCTGGTTAGCTGGCTATTGCATTGGGTCAGCGGGTATTTTGTTATCGGGGCCGGCTGGCGAGATAGCGAACTCCAATAGCCCGCTATTCAATAACCCAATCCAATAACCAGCTCACCAGATAAGAAATGACCAGATGGCGTGTCGGGTTATCCTCTGCCCATGCGTCGCATGCGCCTGCGTTTGCTGTTCGCCCTCGCCACCGTCGTGTCGATCGTGTGGTTCAAGAACCACCCGGCCATCCGCTTCCAGCCGGCACCCCCTGACGGCACGCTGACAATGCGGGAAATGACCGCGAACGTGCTGGTTGCCTCCGTTGTGGCGATCCTCGCCGTCGTCGCCGTGACGTCAATCGGCCGCGCGATGGGGTTGTGGAAAGACGAGTAGGGCGATGAATGTGGCGCGAATTTGCCGGCCGCGCCATGGTGTCGGTTTGGGTGTAGAGTGGGCGCCGACGCTGGGTCAGCGGGACGCCTGGCGGCTTTCCGACCACACGCCCAGTGCTGGCGGCGGCCACTCGCTCGGTCTATCTCCCGCAGGAGGAGAAGGCCATGATCAACAGCAAGCGGCTTCTGGGGGTTGGACTCGTCGTGGGCTCCGTTGCCTGCGGTTCGTCGTCGTCTTCGTCGAATCCGAATAGTCCATCGACCACTTCAACCAATCACAACCCGGCCATCACGACACTGAGCGTTTCGCCCTCGTTCGGTGTGTCCAGCCTCAATACGTTCACGTTTTCGGGTGCAGCAACCGACGCGGATGGTGACGCCCTCACGTACACCTGGACCTACGGAGGCGCTACGTCCACTGGGACGTCCGTTACCGCAACCTTGGCGGGCGATGGGAGCATCACGGTGCGGCTCACCGTAACCGACACGAAGGGCGGGTCGGCGACGGACACGCGTGCGGTGACGCTCGGCACGATGACCGGCACGTGGTCTGTTGCGTTTGCGAACTGCAACGGCGCGTCGACTAATCCCGCCAACCCGTTCACGCTCGTGTTGACGCAGACAACCGCCGGCGTCGTGACAGGCCCAATGACGATGCCGGTCGCTGTCTGTAATGCCTCGGCCGGTACGACCGGCCAAACGGATCCGGCCGATCCAGGCTCCATTACCGCGGCAGCAGCTGTGAGGCTGAGAATCAAGGTGGGCGCCTTCATTGACTTCACTCTGACGGGCACCATGGACAGCACCGGCCGGAAGGTGACTGGCACCACGTCAGGCTCGGGCCTCGACGGCGTAGCGTTCACGATGACAAAGCAATAGCGGGCCTGCCATGCGCGCGGGGCCGAGCCTCAGCTTCGCCCAGCCTCGCGCGGTCTGTCCTCACTCGCTTTACCCAGCTTCTCGTTCACTTTCCGCATCACTTCGAACGCGTCGGCTACGTACAGCACGTCGGTTTTACCCTGGGCCCATCCGCAGTTGGCGTTGAGGTTGACCGCGCGCCGTTCCGTGATGAATCGCCAGCCGACTACGTGCGGTTCCTCGCCGTGGCAGCACGTGGCCAGGCCCTTGCGATGACGCGGACTCGAACCGGTCTGGCCGATCTGGTTGAGATGCGTCATGAACGGCAGCACCGCCTGACCCTCGCCGCTCAGGTCCACGAGTGACTTGCTGCCGCCGAGCGACGCCTGCGAGGCGCGCAGGCATCCCAGGATCAGGGATTCGGCTTCCGGCACATGCGTCTCTCCGTCCGCCTGCTTCTTCGTCCATCCGGCGCCGGCCACCAGCAGCAGCGCCGCATCCGGACGAATCGTCTGCTCACCCGACGCGGGGGAGCGCACGCCGGTGACCTCGCTGCGAAGCTCCGGCAGTGAAACGGCGACCGGCTCCGCCGTGACGTCGCCTGCGGCGCCGGCGAATGCCTCGTGCGTACCTGGTTCAATGGCCATGATCCAGGGCCGCGCGGTCCGCGACGTGACGCCTTCGATGCGCTGGCGGTAGTACCACCGCGCGATCGAGACCGTGCCGCTTTCGGCGACGACGCGCGTGATGTGCGTGTCGATGCACCCGCCGAGCCGCTCGGCGACGCCGGCGAGGACGCGCATCCACCGCGACGTGCCGGCGGCCAGGATGATCTCGGCGCCCGACGCGCGGGCAATCGCTTCCGCGGCGGCGGCGTCAGTGGCGTATCGCGCCTGCGCGAATGCCGCGCCGTTGACCATCAGCACGCGCGCGGCGCCGCAACCGGCGGCGATCGATGCGGCCGAGGCCGTGTCGGTGCCGACGAGCCCGACAACAAATGGCGCGCCGAGCTGTTTCGCCAGATCGGCACCCGCGGTGAACGTTTCGAGCGCGGGGCGCGCCAGCGCGCCGTCAGGCTCCACATGGGCGAGAACGAGAATGCTCACTGTCGAATCCACTCCACGATCTCCTCGGCAATAGCGTCAGGCGAAAGGTCCTTGACGACGCGGGTTTCGCGCCGCTGCGAGGGCACGGCCGCCGCGGAAAACGTTCCGCCCATCGGCACTGCGGCCGGCCTGGCCTTTTGCAGCGACGGCATCAGCGTGCGCATGTTCGTCATGCCGAGCTGCGGATTGTTCGCCGGCTCGTGCAGATGGCCGGTGGCCCAGCCGAGCACGGCGGGCGCTCCCGCGCAGGTCGACACCTGGTGGCGGCCGCCCTCGATACGTTCGAGAATTTCAAACGTGCCATCCGGCCGGATGGTGAGCGAGTCGACGCCTTGAAACTGGTCGGTGATCGCAAGGCGCTCGCCGATCATCTGCAATGTCGCGCCGGCCGCGCGCGAAGCCGATTCCCACCCGCCGAACAGCAGCAGCTTCGATCGGTCGAGTCCGGGGATGGCGGCGATCGCGTCGGCGAGCGCCGCCGCAGCGGCGGCGGCGTCGGTGAAGCCGCTCGCGGGCCCGTCGATGGCGACGAGCTCGAACGGCACTTTCTGCGCGACGGTCATCATGACCTGCTGCAGCTTCGCTTTGGGAGCGAGGCTCGCGAGCCAGACGCGGCTGCCGGCATGACCGGCCGCCAGGTGCGCGGCTTCGAACAGCGCGTGCCCGGCCCACGGATCGAGCACGGCCGGCAGCATCATCTCGTTCTTGAGCCCGGGGCCGTTCGGTCCCATGACCGGCTCGAGCGACTGCAGCGGATCCGGCACGATGCCGGCACACACAACGATGTGATAGCTCATATGTAAGAGTTCTCCCGATCAGTTCTCAACAGAATGCAGGCCGCCCGCGCCCGTATGAAACGTGATGTTGCCCTGGCCGGTGGCTGGGTCGGCCGGCGTGGCGCAGTTCCACAGACAGGCGCCGCAGTGCACGCACTTCTCCCGGTCGAAGACCACGCCGCCGCCGGGCGCTGAAGTAATGGCCTGGCCGGAACACATGCCGGCGCACAGATGCGTCTCGCACACGTCGCACAGCGCCGTGCGCTCGAAGCGCACGTGATCGGCGTAACCCGCCGCCGCCTGCACTTTGCCGCCCATGAGCAGCGCATCCTGATGCGTCACGAGCAGGCGCCCGTCGTACGGAATCGCGGGCCAGCCGCAGCGTTCCATGAGGGCGTCGTGCATGTTGCTGCCGTCGGCGATCGACTGATTGCGGATGCGCGAGATCTCGGCGGAGGGAATCCGTCCGGAGAAGTACTCGTCAAGAGACGGCAGCGGCGCCGTGTGACGCCGCACCGGCAGGCGCAGCGCGCCACCTGTCAGCCCGGCGAGGCCCATGCCGGCCATGCCCCACAGGATGCCGCGCTCGAATCCGTCGCGCGCGCCCTCGGCCACGCGCAGTTCCCGGTCGAGCCAGCTGACGCGCCGCCGCGCGACATACGCGCGGTCGAGATTCTCTTTGGTGAATGGATCCCCGGCATGCGCCAATTCGATGACCGCTTCGCCGAGCAGAACGCCCGACGTCCACGCTTCATCAACGCCAGAGCCGGTGAGCGCGTTCGTCGTGCCGGAGCCCTCGCCGATGCGCGCGTAGCCATCGCCGGTCAGATGCGGTTCGCCGCGCCGGCCGGATTCCTGGATCGACTTCGCGCCCCACGAACGCAGCGTGCCGCCTTCGAGCCAGCGCCACAGGTACGGATGC
>JAKALV010000290.1 GCA_021824055.1 Acidobacteriota bacterium | reverse complement strand
TGCGCTGCAAGCCGCTTGCGCTCGGTGATGTCCGTGACGATGCCGACGTGGCGGATGACCGCGCTGGCGGCGTCACGCACTTGAAACCCGCGCACATGCACCCAGCGGATTTCGCCGTCGGGCCGCGCGATGCGGTACTCCACGTCAACGCTGCCGTCGTCTGTCGTCAGCGCGGCGAAGGCGCGCTGCACGCGCTCGCGGTCTTCCGGCACGATGAAGTCGGCCCACTGCTCCGGATGCGCATGCAGGCTTTCCACGGAACGGCCCCAGATCCGCTCGAAGGCCGGGCTGACGTATTGCACCTGGTGCATGTCCGGCGAGCGGATCCAGAACGCGTCGGTGATGTGGTCCGCCAGCTGGTGGAACTTCTCATCGCTCTCGCGCAGGGCATTCTCCGTGCGTCTGCGCGCGGTGACGTCGCGGAAGGTCCAGATTCGGCCGAAGTACCGCCCGTCTCCGCCACGGACGGGCGCCGAGTACCGGTCCAGGACCGTCCCATCGGTAAGTTCGATTTCATCGCGGCTGATCTCGTCCTGGTGGGTATTGAGATACTCCACCTTCTCGATAAACTGTGCCGGGTTCTGCATCATGCCCGTCACCCAGCGCAGTTGCTGGTCGTCGTCCATGTCCTCCGCGATGTGCCGGGGAATCCGCAGCAGCTCGGCGGCCCGCTCATTCTGCTGGAGCTTCCGTCCGTGCTCGTCGACCACCAGAATTCCGTCGATCGAGGAATTCACCTGTGCCTCAAGGAAGACCGTCTTCCAGCGCAATTCGTCTTCCGCGCGCCGGCGCTCGGTGATGTTCGCGTGGGCCACCACCGCCCGTACCGGCCCGCCGCCCGCGAAGCGCGTGACCCGCATCAGAAACCACCGTGGCTCCCGCGGACTGTGACAGGAGTATTCCAGGAGAAACTCCGAGCGCTGCCCGGCCATGACGGCGCGGATGCCGCCGGCCGCCGCTGGGGCTTCGTCCGCACCTGCGCCGGCCGCCGCGTCGCAGACGCCGAGGTAGTTCTCGCCCACGCCGCAGCGGCCATTCGGGGCATTGTTATCGCGGGCAAAGCGGTCCCAGGCGTCGTTGACCTCGATGATCGCGCCGTGCTCGTCGAGAATCGCGACATGCGAGGAGAGGGCGTCGAGCGCGGATCGCAGAAAGCGCTGCGACTCCCGCAGGGCGGTTCCCGCGCTGAACAGGCCCCGCGCGTTCCAGGACACCAGGAACGTGAACACGGCGATGTTCCCGATGGCGAAGACGGCGAGGCCGAAGTCGGCCCGATACACTCCCGCGTGTTCACCCTGCCGCGCAAGCCAGCCGAGCCCGGCCGGAACAATCACGGCCGCCGCGAGAAGGCGACGCGCCGCTGGTCCGCCCACGCTGTCCCCGGCGAATACCGAGAGCACGCCGTGATCCGTGTGCGAAAGGAGCACGGCGATGCCCAGAAGAGCGAACGCGACCGCCGTGTGAAGCGCCATCGGCGTGAATGCACCGAGGTGGGAGAAGGACTGCACGTCGTAGGCGTACGCCAGAACCGTGAGCAGCGACCCAAGGCTGACAACGAGGGCGATGCTGTCAACAGCGAAGCGGGCGGATCGATCGGTCACATCCACCCAGAGGAGCGCGCCGCCGAGCAGCAGGAAGTTCAGCGCGGCATTTGCCGCGATCGGGACCGGGGATGGCAGACCCTCCGGCGTGGCTCCCGAGAACAGCCAGCGATCGACGCCGAGGTCCCAGCCGCCAAAGATGCCGCCCAGTCTCGCCAGCCCGATGAGCGCGACGGTGAACGCAAGGATGCGCGCGGTCAGGCTCAGCGCGCGAGCGCGCCGGCGGTCAGATCGCGGCGGGATCAGGAACAGCGAGAGGGAGGCGCCGGCGAGGATGAACGCCACCGCCGCCACCGGGTTCATCGCGATGAACCCGGGGACGATGCGTTTGAGTACGTCGAAGCCGAACAGCCACCCGGTGAGGACTGACGCGCCGATCGCGATCACGGCGAGGGCGCCGGCGAAGGCGGCCCTGCCCGTGCTCGTGCGTGTGTCGATCATCTGCTACCGCTGCCGCGCGGTCAGTGAACCAACCCGGCGGCATCCAGCAACTCGCGCACCTTGCGGATCAGCGCGGAGGGCGTGTACGGCTTGGCCAGGAATTCCACACCCTCGGCAAACACGCCATGATGTGCGATGGCGTCATCCGTGTAACCCGACGTGAAGAGGAACTTGAGATGCGGATTGGTGGTCTTCAACCACTCCGCCATTACCCGGCCACCCATGATCGGCATGATGACGTCGGTGACCACGAGACCGATCGGCGGCCCCGTATGTTCGCGCACCACGTGCAACGCGTCCTGGCCGTTCGCGGCCGCCAGCACGGTGTAGCCCTGGCCTTCGAGCACCGCGCGCGCCAGGTTCCGCACGGAGGGCTCGTCCTCAACCACCAGCAGCGTTTCCATCCCTCGCGGCAACGGCCCGGCGTGGACCGGCGGGACCGGGACCTCCAGCGGCTGCTCAACTCTCGGGAAGTAGGCCGTGAACGTCGTGCCCTGGCCAACCTCACTGGAGACGTCGATGTAGCCGCCGCTTTGCTCGACGATGGTCCGGCAGGTCGCCAGGCCGAGGCCGGTGCCCTTGCCTGACAGCTTCGTCGTGTAGAACGCCTCAAACAGGTGCGCCTTGACGTCGTCGGTCATGCCGGTGCCGGTATCGCTCACGCTGAGCGTCACGTACTCGCGCGGCAACGCGCCTTCGGCGGGTTGCGCGCCGGGTCGACTGCCTTCGTTCAGCGTGACGCTGCCCGTCGCGATCCTGAGCGTGCCGCCATTGGGCATGGCGTCGCGGGCATTGATGACCAGGTTCATCAGCACCTGTCCGATGTAGCCGGCGTCGGCGCTGATGCGAGCCGTGGGTGTCCCGGGCGCGATCGTCATGGTGATGTTCTCGTCAATGAGCCGCTGCAGCATCTTGTTCATGTTGCCCACGACGGCATTGAGGTCGAGCACGACGGGGTGGACCTTGTGCTTGCGGCTGAAGATGAGCAACTGGCGCGTGAGTCCCACGGCGCGTTCCGATGCCTGATGGATCTCCTCCACGTAGACGTTCAACGGGCTGTCCGTGCTCAGATCCGACGCGATCAGGTCGGTGTAACCCATGATGATCCCGAGGATGTTGTTGAAATCGTGCGCCACCCCGCTGGCGAGCTGGCCGATGACTTCCATTTTCTGCACTTCGACAAACTGCGCCGTCAGCCGCTCGTGGTCGGCGAGGCGCTGTTTCAGTTCGGCGTTGAGCCCGCGGATCGCGAACTCGGATTGTCTGCGCTCCGTGATATCGCGGATGTTGCACTGGATGACGTTGTGGTCGCCGGCCTGGTACACGTTGCTGACGAACTCCACGGCGACCTTGCGTCCGTCCCGCATTTCCAGCGGCAGGTCGTCATAGCGGACATAGCCGTTCTCCTGCAATCGCTCGAGCATGATCTGGTTCGACTCGATGTCCCGGAATGGACTGAGTTCGCCCACGGTCCTGCCGACCATCTCATCGTGGGAGAAACCCAGCAGCGACACCAGGAACGGATTGGCATCGGTGATACGGCCGGTATCGGCGTCCAGGATCAGGATGCCATCCTTGGCCGCTTCGAATAGCCGTCGATAGCTCAACTCTGCCGCGCGAACCGTCGGGGCACTGCGGTGTTCGGCCCGTTCGGATTTCGGCTTCACGTCGATCGCTCGCATATCGGGCTGCCTCCTCGCGTCTCTTCAGCCGCGGCGGGAATCACTGCAACGGGCGCGCGGTGCGGGTTGGTTGACACTCCCGCGGGTACCTTACCCGGGCGCCTTCTCGCACAGTGTTCACAACAGCACACATGGTGTAAGGTGACGCCCGATGCAGGGCATGGACGGTTACGAGCCGCTGACATCCAGCCACGACCGCGCATTCGCGGAGCGCTGGCTCGGCGTGGTGTACGAATCCGTCTATGGCTGTTCGCCGGACGATTCGCGGCTCCGCGCGATGACGGCGACGCTCGGCGACCCGATTGTTCTCGGGAGCGCGCTTCACGTGGACGCGGGCGCCCGTGGCTGATGTCGCCGCGCCATTGCGCGCGCTCCAGTACGATCCCGACGACGCGCTCGGGCTGATGCTCGGCGGCGGCGGCGCGCGCGGCGCCTACCAGGCCGGCGTGCTGCGCGGCATCGCCAAACGGTTTCCGGATCTCTCCTTCCCGATCCTGTCCGGAATTTCGGCCGGCGCCGTCAACACCATCCACCTCGC
>JAKALV010000032.1 GCA_021824055.1 Acidobacteriota bacterium | reverse complement strand
GCGTCAACGCGGGACGCCAGCAGCATGCGGACGACCGCGTTTTCGTTGGCACCGGCGCCGTTTTCAGGTGAAGTGCCAGAGGGGTGGACCGGCACGAAGGTGTCGCCCGTCCTCTACGTGTTTCGCGGGCCGGCTGGAACGGGCGCCTACGAATCCGGCGTTCATGTGGAACTGGCGCCCAAAGCGACATTTCCCGGCAAGACGATCGACGAGATGCTCGCACTGGAGCAGGCGGCGATCCTCCGCTTCAAGGACGGCGCGGTGCTCGGTGCCGACACCGGCCGCACCGTGGACGGCCGGCCACTACGCGTGTTGCAGTCGGCCTATGCGTGCCCGACCTCGGCCGGCGTCGAGACGGTTTGTCAGCGCCTCACTGGGCTGGTGGAGTACCCGGACTACTTCGTCTACGTGAAGTACGTCGCGCCGCAGGCGTCATTCGGCGACTTCTCTTACGCCTATGAGGTGGTTGGCAACAGCCTCACATACGGGCTGAACCGGTCGGCGCCGGTGCCGCCGCCGGCTCCGGCGGCGGCGCCTCCGACCGTCCCGGCGCCGCGGCCCGGTGGTGGCCAGCCGTTCACCATCGACTCGCCTCCCTATGGCGGAGAGATGCCGCAGGGCTGGGTGTCACATCGGACGAACGATGGTGTCTACATCATCGAGGGCAACAAAGGCACTGAAGCCTATGAGATGACGATCCGGCTGGCCTTCTACACCAAGGCCGGCACGTCGGTCGAGGCCACCGGAGAGAGCGTTCGCGTCGCGCTCCAGAAGCTGCCCGGCGCCCAAGTCGAGCAGACCCCGGACCGTGAGACATCCGACGGACGTGCAGTCCGGGCCTACGTGGCCAATTACCCGGGAAAGTACTCCAGCGGCGCTGAGACACCCTTCCGCCAACTGGCGGCCATCGTGGAATACCGCAACCACTTGGTGATGCTCAGTTACGTCGGGCCCGCCGCCCTCTTTGACAAGTACATGTCCGCGTTCGAGATGGTGGGCTCGAGCCTCAACGAGCGGCGATAGATCACGGGGAAGTAGAAAGTGAAAGGGCAAGAAGTTGGAAAGTCCAACCTCTTGCCCTCGAGAACTACTTTCAACTTGTTGCCTTGCAACTTGTTGCTTGCAAGTGTCGCTGTCTATGCTCCGCCGGCCTTGCGCGGGGTTGTGACCTTGCGCGCCGCGCGCGTGTTCTTCGGCGCCTTCGGGGCCACCTGCTTTTCATCCTTCTTGCTGCCGCCCAGCGCGCCGCGTAAACGGTCGCCCATGGACTTCTTCTTCGGGGCGTTGTCGGCCGGCGTCCCCTCGGTCTTCTTGGCCGCGGCCGCCGGATCGAACTCGCTGCCGATCAACTCGATCTGCGCGATCTCGGCGTCGTCGCCACGGCGGCGGCCCAGGCGCAGCAGGCGCGTGTAGCCACCGGCCCGCTCGGCGAAGCGCGGCGCGATGGTCTCGAACACCTTTCGCACGGCATCCTTGTCCAGGATGTCGACGGCGACGGCGCGGCGGGCGTTCACATTGTGAATGCCGCTGTCGCCGTGCTTGAGACTCCGTTTGGCGATCGTGATGATCTTCTCCACGAACGGCCGCAGTTCCTTGCCGCGCGCAACGGTGGTCTCGATGCGCTCGTTCAGGATGAGCGTGATGGCCTGGTTGCGCAGCATCGCGATGCGATGCTCGGTGACCCGGCCCAGTTTTCGATGTGCAACTCGATGACGCATGACGGTTGATCCCTACTCGCTCTGCGCCGCTGACGTGTCGAGGCGCATGCCCAGGCTGAGACCCATCGTAGCCAGGATGTCCTTGATCTCGTTCAGCGACTTTCGGCCGAAGTTCTTGGTCTTGAGCATCTCGCCTTCGGTCTTCTGCACGAGTTCGCGAATGGTGCGGATGTTCGCGTTCTTGAGGCAGTTGTACGACCGGACGGACAGCTCCAGTTCTTCCACGCTCTTGTCGAGGTGCTCGTTGTTGGCCACGACCGGCGTTTCGCCCGTGCCGTCGATGGCCTGCTCGATGGCTTCGTCGAGGCTGACGAAGATCGAGAAGTGGTCGCGGATCAGCTTGGACGACAGCGAGACGGCGTCCCGCGGCGTCACCGCACCGTTGGTCCACACTTCGATGGTGAGCTTGTCGTAGTCGGTCGTCTGACCGACACGCGCCGCTTCCACCACGTAGTTGACCTTCTTGACCGGCGAGTGCACCGAGTCGATCGGGATCCAGCCGATGCCGAGATCCTCGTCGAAGTTCTTGTCGGCCGACACGTAGCCGCGGCCGCGCTTCACGCGCAGTTCCATCTCCAGCTTGCCGCCTTCGCTCACGGTGGCGATGTGGGCGTCGGGTTCGAGGATCTCCACGTCGGAGTCGACCACGATGTCGCGCGCGCGCACCTCGCCCGGCTTGGTGGCGCGCAGCGTCAGCGTACGCGACTGATCGGTGTACATCTTGAGCGGAATCTGCTTGAGGTTGAGGATGATGTCGGTCGCATCCTCGACCACGCCCTGGATCGGCGAGAACTCGTGCAGCACGCCTTCGATCTTGACGGCGGTCACCGCCGCGCCCTCAATCGACGACAGCAGCACGCGGCGGAGCGCATTGCCCACCGTGGTGCCGAATCCCCGCTCGAACGGCTGGGCCGAGAACCGGCCGAACCGGTCCGTCAACGTCTCGCGCTCGAACTCCAGCCGCTTGGGCCGCTGAAAACCTTTCCACAACATAGACACCACCCATTCGACCCGCAGGGAACCTCTTACCTCCCGCCGCGGGTCAAGGCTGCGGATAAGAGGGACGACGACGACACCCGATTAACGAATTAACGAATTAACGAATTAACGAATTAACGAATTAACGAATTCAACGAATTCAACGAATAAACGGGAGCCAACCGCTTCCAATCAGCTTGGCGACACGTCAGCAGAACCCTTGCGCCAATTCGTTAATTCGTTAATTCGTTAACTCCCTTGCCTACTTGCTGTAAAGCTCGACAATCAGCTGTTCCTGCACGGGCAGATTGATCTGCTCGCGCGTGGGGAGCTGGGCCACCTTGCCGACGAGGCCGGTGCTGTCGAGCTCGAGCCACTGCGGCACGCCGCGCCCCTTGACCTCTTCGCGCGCGTGCGCGATGGTCGCGTTCTCCACGCTGCCGGGCCGCACCGCAATGGTGTCGCCCTGGCGCATGGCGTACGACGGGATGTCCACCTTCTTGCCGTTGACCAGGAAGTGGCCGTGGCGCACGAGCTGGCGCGCCTGCGCGCGCGACGTGGCGAAGCCGACGCGGTACGCCACGTTGTCAAGACGTCGCTCGAGCGACTGCAGGAGCAGCACGCCGGTGATGCCCTTCTGCCGGTCCGCCGCTTCGAAGTACCGGCGGAACTGGTTCTCGAGCACGCCGTAGGTGCGCTTGACCTTCTGCTTCTCGCGCAGCTGGACGCCGTAGCCGACCATCTTCGCCTTGCGGGCGCGGCCGTGCTGTCCGGGCGGCACGTTGCGCTTCTCGATCGCGCACTTCTCGGTGTAGCAGCGCTCGCCCTTGAGGAAGAGCTTCATGCCTTCGCGCCGGCACAACCGGCATACTGGTCCGATATATCTCGCCATGTCTTATTGACCTCTACACGCGCCGGCGCTTGGGCGGCCGGCAACCATTGTGCGGAATCGGCGTGACGTCGCGGATCGACTTGACGTCGATCCCCACCGTCTGGAGTGCGCGAATCGCGCTCTCACGGCCCGCGCCCGGGCCCTTCACCTTCACTTCGACCGAGCGCAGCCCGTGCGTCTTCGCCGCGTTGCCGGCCGCCATCGCGGCCTGCGTCGCCGCGAACGGCGTGCCCTTGCGCGAGCCCTTGAACCCCACGCCGCCGGCACTCGACCACGCAATCACATTGCCTTCCGTGTCGGTGATGACGATCGTCGTGTTGTTGAACGACGCATGGACGTGGGCGTAGCCGTGATGCACCACGCGCTTCTCGCCGCGCTTCTTGAATGTCTTCTTCTTCGCGCCCGCTTTTCCCTCTTCGGGTGTCGCGGCGCCTTCGGGTTGCTGCTTGGCCATGATGTAGGTCCTACTCGGTCTTCTTCTTCGGAATCGCGCCCTTGCGCGGTCCCTTCCGCGTCCGCGAATTGGTCCGCGTCCGCTGTCCACGCACCGGCAGATTCCGGCGATGCCGCATCCCGCGGTAGCTGCCGATTTCCACGAGGCGCTTGATGTTCATCGAGATCTCCTTGCGGAGATCACCCTCGACGCCACCCTGTTCTTCGATCACCCGGCTGATCTTCCGCACGTCGTCTTCCGACAGATCCTTGATGCGAATGTCGCCGCTGACGCCCGCCGCCGTCAGGATGTCGCTCGACCGCTTGCGGCCGATGCCGTAGATGTAAGTGAGTCCGATCTCAATCCGCTTCGTGCGCGGAAGATCGACGCCTGCAATGCGTGCCATGTGGTTATCCCTGCCGCTGCTTGTGCTTCTGATTCGGGCAAATCACGCGCACGACGCCCTGCCGGCGCACGATCTTGCACTTGTCGCAAATCCGCTTCACTGACGCTCGCACCTTCATACACGCTCCACTTTCTTCCTCACGACCCGGCCTTCCGAACGACCCGGCCGCGCGATACGTCGCGTGAGGCCAACGCCACCACCACGCGATCGCCGACGAGCAGGCGGATGAAATTCCGCTTCACGCCGGACCCGGCGTGCGCCACCACCTCGCGCCCGCCGTCAATCTCCACCCGGTAGAGCGCGCGCGGCAGGATCGCCCGCACCACGCCGTCCACTTCCTTACTCACACGGCACGTCCTTTAACCACCCGGCGGCCTTACGCCGCCGGCGCGGTCAGCACGGCGGGTCCGTCCTTCGTGACCGCCACCGTGTGCTCGAAGTGCGCCGCCAAACTGCCGTCGCGCGTCACCGCGGTCCAGCCATCCTTCAGCACCTTCGTTTCGGGCCGGCCCATCGCGACCATCGGTTCGATCGCGAGCACCATGCCCTCCGCCAGCGTCGGGCCCCGGCCCGGCTTGCCGTAGTTCGGAATCTGCGGCTCTTCGTGCAGCGCCTCGCCGATCCCGTGCCCCACAAACTCCCGCACCACCGAATACCCGTGCGCCTCGACCCACTCCTGCACCGCGTGCCCGATGTCCGACAACCGGCCGCCGACCCTCACCTGCGCGATCGCCCGTTCGAGCGACTGCCGGGTGACCTCCAGGAGCGCCGTCGTCTCCTTCGGCACGTCCCCGACCGGCACCGTCAGCGCCGAGTCGCCATAAAACCCGCCGAGCTTGACGCCCATGTCGATCGACACGATGTCGCCAGCTCGCAACACGCGCGCCGGGGACGGTATGCCGTGCACCACCTCGTCGTTCACCGACACACACAGCGTCGCCGGAAACCCGCGGTAGCCCTTGAACGCCGGCACCCCACCTGCCTCGCGCGCCCACTGCTCAGCCAGCGCGTCCAACTCCGCCGTCGTGACACCGGGCGCCACCGCCGCCGCGAGCTTCGCGAGAATGGCGGCCACCAGCTGGTTCGGGGCGCGCATCTTCTCGATCTCCTTCAGCGACCGGCACACGATCACTGGCCACCGCCGGTCACGGCCGGCCCCCGATCACCGACGCCACCGCCGCGGACAGATCCGCCGCGACCGATTCGAGCGTCTGATCGCCATCCACCGACCGGAACGTGTCCCGCCGGCTGTAGAACTCCACGAGCGGCTGCGTGTTCCGCCAGTACACCCGCAGACGCTCGCGCACGATCTCTTCGCCATCATCGCTGCGCTGCACGAGGGGCCCGCCGCACCGCGCGCAGGCATTCACGCCCGGCGTCGCGCCCCACCCGCAGTTGCCGCAGATCCGGCGCTCGGCCAGACGCTTGACGAGCACGTCCTCCGGCACCTCGATGTCCACGATCACCAGCGGCGTGCCCTTGTCGAACATCGCGTCGAGCGCCTCGGCCTGCACCACCGTCCGCGGAAACCCGTCGAGCACAAACCCGGCATCGACGTCCTTCTTCTCGAGCCGTTCCTTGATCACGCCGATCATGATCTCGTCGCTGACCAGACGCCCGGCTTCCATCGTCGCGCGCGCCGCGCGTCCGAGCGGCGTGCCGGCCTGCACGGCCTCGCGCAGGATGTCGCCCGTCGAGATGCGGGGAATGCCCCGCGATTTCGCGAAGCGCTCCGCCTGCGTGCCTTTTCCCGCGCCTGGCGCGCCGAGCATCACCACCCGGACGGCCACACGGCCCGCGTCCGCCATCAACTCCGGCGGCCTCGGATCCGCGTCTTCTTCATGAACCCATCGTAGTGCCGCATGATCAACTGCGACTCGATCTGCTGCACCGTGTCCATGGACACGCCCACGATGATCAGGAGCGACGTGCCGCCGAAATAGAACTGCACGTGCAGGCCCTGCGTCATGAACTGCGGCAACACCGCGTCCAGGCGCTCCCCGATCAGCGGAATGCCGGCCACCTTGAATCCGTTGGTGAGCAGTTCCGGGATCAGCGCGACGACCACCAGATACAGCGCGCCGACGAGCGTGATGCGCGCCAGGATCGCGTCGATGTGCTCGGCCGTCCGCTTGCCCGGACGGATGCCCGGGACGAACCCGCCGTACTTCCGCATGTTCTCGGCGACGTCATCCGGATTAAAGATGATCGCCGTGTAGAAGTAGGCGAAGAAGATGATCAGCACCATGTCGAGCAGGGTGTAGAGCGGGTACCCCGGCGACAGATTCGCGCCCATGCGGTCCAGCCAGCCGCCGGGCTGGCCCATCTTGGAAATCGTGTACGGAAACGCCAGGATCGACGACGCGAAGATGACGGGCATGACGCCGCCGGTGTTCACCTTCAGCGGAATGTGCGTGCTCGCGCCGCCATACATGCGGCGCCCGACCATGCGGCGCGCGTACTGCACGGTCACGCGGCGCTGGCCGCGCTCCATGAACACAATGCCGCCGACCACGGCGATCATCATGAATATCAGCACGATCAGGGTCAGCGGTCCGGTCTCTCCGCTCGCCAGCTGCTGCAGCGTCCGCAGCACGGCCGTCGGGAACCCGACGACGATGCCGGCGAAGATCAGGAGCGACATGCCGTTGCCGATGCCGCGCTCCGTGATCTGCTCGCCGAGCCACATCACGAAGACCGACCCGGTCGTCAACGTGAGCACGGCCATGAACTCAAAGCCCCAGCCGGGGTTGTACACGAGCGGCAGGCCGCCCTGCACGCCCGTGGAGCGCTCGAGGAAGATCGCGATGCCGTAGGCCTGCACGACGCTCAGCAGGATGGTGCCGTAGCGGGTGTACTGCGTGATCTTGCGGCGGCCGAGTTCGCCTTCCTTCGACAACCGCTCGAGGTACGGCCAGACCACCGTCAACAGCTGCAGGATGATGGACGCGCTGATGTACGGCATCACGCCAAGCGCGAAGATCGTCATCTGCGACAGGTTCTTTCCCGAGAACATGTCGTAGAGGCCGAACATCGTATTGGCAGCCGACTGCGCGAACTGCTCCACCGCTGCGGTGTTGACGCCTGGCGTCGGAATGTGCGAGCCGATGCGGTACACCGCAAGCAGACCAAAGGTGAACAGGATCCGCTTGCGGAGTTCCGGAACGGAAAAGAGATTCTTGAGCGTGTCCATGGTCAGGCGCTCAGGATCTCGGTGGTGCCGCCGGCCTTGGCGATCTTCTCGGCCGCCGTGCCGCTGAACTTGTGCGCGCGCACGGTCAGCTTCTTGCTGATCTCGCCGCGGCCCAGGACCTTGATCAACGCCTGGCGGTCGCGCACGAGGCCGCGCTCGCGCAGCACCTCGGGCGTGACCTCGGAGCCGGCGTCGAACACGTCGCCGAGCGTGTCGAGGTTCACCACCGCGTACTCGACGCGGAAGATGTTGTGAAAGCCCCGCTTCGGCACGCGGCGATGCAGCGGCATCTGGCCGCCTTCAAAGCCGCGCTTGAACCGGAACCCCGAGCGCGACTTGGCGCCCTTGGAGCCGCGACTCGCGGTCTTGCCGTGCCCGGAGCCCGGGCCGCGTCCCACGCGCTTCTTCGCGTGCGTGGCGCCCTTGGGTGGACGCAGGTTGTTGAGTGACATCGTTACTGTCCTTCTTTCCGCGGCGCCGCCGGGCCGGCCGCGACCGTGACCAGGTGGCGCACCTTGTGAAGCATGCCCCGGATGCCCGCCGTGTCGGGGACTTCAACCGTGTGGCGAATCCGACGCAATCCGAGGCCGAGCAACACCACGCTCTGCTTCCTGTCGAATCCGATGCCGCTTCGGATCTGCGTGACGCGCAGTTTCGCGCCCGACGCCTTCTTCTTTGCCGCTGCCTTCGCCATGATCAGGCTCCGACCAGTTCTTCGACGTCCTTGCCGCGCAGCCGCGCGATCAACGCCGGATCCTTGAGGCCCGTGAGCGCCGCAAACGTCGCGCGGACCACGTTGTGATGGTTCGCCGACCCCAGCGACTTCGTGAGCACGTTGTGAATGCCCGCCGACTCGACCACGGCGCGCACCGCACCGCCGGCGATGATGCCGGTGCCGTCCGGCGCCGGCTTGAGCAGCACCGCGCCCGCGCCGAACTTGCCGAGAATCGGATGGGGAATCGTCGAGCCCTTCATCGGCACCCGCACCAGCGCCTTCTTGGCCGACTCGATCGCCTTCTTGATGGCCGACGGCACTTCCTTGGCCTTGCCGATGCCGAAGCCCACCACGCCGTGACCGTCACCGATCACCACCAGCGCGCTGAAGCTGAGGTTCTTGCCGCCCTTGACGACCTTGGTAACGCGGCTGATGTTGACCACCGTGTCCTTGAGCTCGTATTCCGACGGATCGATCTTCTCGCGAGACTGTGCCATGTCTTAGAACTCCAACCCTGCGGCGCGTGCCGCGTCGGCCACCGCGCGAATCCGCCCGTGATAGAGAAAGCCGCCGCGATCGAACACGACGCGCGTCACACCCTTTTCCTTCAGCCGCTCGGCGATCACCTTGCCGATCGCTTCCGCGCCCGCGCGGTTGCCGCCGCGCACCTTCCCGCTGAAAACCGTCTTCAACGACGGCTCGGTGGAGGCCGCCGACGCCAGCGTGCGGCCCGCCAGGTCGTCGATCACCTGGGCGTAGATATGCGCGCCCGAGCGGAACACCGCCAGCCGCGGCCGCTCGGCCGTGCCAGCGATGCGCTTGCGTTGGCGCAGGCGAATGCGTTCTTTCCGGTCTTTCTTGGTTTTGATCTTCATATCAATGGTCCCGGGCTCCTACGGATCTCTATGCCCCTGTCTTGCCGACCTTCTTCTTCAACACTTCGCCGCTGTACCGGACACCCTTCTGCTTGTACGGGTCCGGCTTGCGCAGGCCGCGGATGTTCGCCGCCACCTGTCCCACCAGCTGGCGGTCGACGCCCGTCACCGTGACGTGGGTCATCTTGTCGACCACGACGTCGATGCCGGCGGGAATGTCGAAGACGGCCGGGTGCGAATAGCCGAGGGCGAAGACCACCTGCTTGCCCTTGACCTCCGCGCGATACCCGACGCCCACGATGTCGAGCTCCCGCTTGAAGCCCTCCGTGACGCCCTGCACCGCATTGGCCATCAGGCTGCGCGCCAGCCCGTGGTACTTGCTGTTCTCCAGGTCGCCACTCTCGTTCTTGGCCACCAGTTCGGCGCCGTTGAGCTCGAACACGATGTTGGGCGGCACGCCCATTTTCATCGCGCCCTTCGGCCCCTTGAACTCGAGCACGTCCTTCTTGACCGTGACGGTCACGCCCTTGGGGACGACGATCGGTTTTCTGCCAATTCGGGACATCAGTTCACCCTCTTACCAAACATTGCACAGGACTTCGCCGCCGACGCCCGCCTTGGCGGCGTCGCGGCCGGTCATCACGCCACGCGACGTGGTGAGGATGTTCGTGCCCAGTCCGCCCATGACCTTCGGCACCTCATCGCGGCCGAAGTACACCCGGCGGCCCGGACGGCTCACCCGCTCGATGCCGGAAATGACCTGCTCGCCCCGCGGGCCGTACTTCAGAAACAGGCGAATCGAGGTGCGCGCGACGTCCGCATCGGCCGTCGGGTCCACCGTCTTGAAACCGGAAATGTAGCCCTCGCTCTCGAGGATCTTGGCGATATCCGCCTTGATCCGCGACGCCGGAATGTCCACGCGCTGGTGGCGCGCGTGCACGGCATTCCGGATGCGAGTCAGCATGTCTGCGATTGGATCGGTCATATGTCCCTCTTACCAGCTGCTCTTGATCACGCCCGCGACCTCGCCCCGGAGCGCGAGCTCACGGAAGCAGAGGCGGCAGAGCGCAAACTTGCGGAGATACGCGCGCGGCCGGCCGCACTTGCGGCAGCGGTTGCGGCGCCGAACGGCGTATTTCGGCCCCTGGGAATCCTTGACTCGTTTTGCGGTCGTTGCCATCGTGTCCTCTAGTTCTGCCGGAACGGCATGCCCATCAGTTGCAGCAACCGCCGCGCTTCCTCGTCGGTGCGCGCCGTGGTCACCACCGAGATATTCATGCCGCGCGCCTTGTCGACCTTCAAGTAGTCGATCTCCGGAAACAGCAGCTGATCCTTCAAGCCGAGCGTGTAATTGCCGCGGCCGTCGAAGCCCTTGGCGGACACGCCGCGAAAGTCACGGACGCGCGGCAGGGCCACCGAGATCAGGCGGTCCAGGAACTCGTACATCCGCTGGCCGCGCAGGGTCACCATCGCGCCGATCGGCAGGTTCTTGCGGAGCTTGAACTGCGCGATCGACTTGGTCGAGCGGGTGATCTTCGCCTTCTGGCCGGCGATCTTGCCGAGCTCGTCGGCGCCCGTGTCGACGATCTTCGCGTTCTGCGTGCCTTCGCCGAGGCCCATGTTGATCACGACCTTCGTGACCTTGGGCACGGCCATGACGTTCGTGTACCCGAACTCCTTGCGGAGCCCCGGCACCACGTCGTTGGTGTACTTCTCCTTCAACCGGTTCATTTGTCCACCACCGCGCCGCTCTTGCGGCTGATACGCGTCTTGCTGCCGTCATTCAGGAAGCGGTAGCCCACGCGCGTGGGCTGCGCCGACTCCGGATCGACGAGCATCACGTTCGAGACGTGGATCGACGCCTCGCGTTCCACGATGCCGCCCTTGATGTTCTTCTGCGGGTTGGGCTTCGTGTGCCGCTTGATGAAACCGACGCCCTCGACGATGACGCGATCCTTGTTCGGATCCACGCGCAGGACGCGCCCGCGCTTGCCCCGATCGCGCCCGCCGATGACGAGCACCTGGTCGTTCTTGTGAATCTTCATGACCTTACAGAACCTCCGGCGCGAGCGAGATGATCTTCATGAACCGGCGCTCGCGCAGCTCGCGGGCCACCGGCCCGAAGACGCGCGTCCCGACGGGCTCGCCCTCGTCGTTGATCAGGACCGCGGCGTTCCGGTCGAACCGGATGTAGCTGCCGTCCTTGCGCCGCAGTTCCTTGCGCGTGCGCACGATCACCGCCTTGACGACGGAGCCCTTCTTCACCGCGGACTCCGGCGTGGCTTCCTTGACCGAGGCCGTGACGATGTCGCCGATGCGCGCGAACCGCCCGGTGGATCCGCCGATCGGGTTGATCACCGCAATCTTGCGGGCCCCCGAGTTGTCGGCGACGTCGAGAATCGATCGCATTTGCACTGCCATGTCAGCCTCCTAGACGATCTTCGCTTTGGTGACGACGCGCGTCACCACCCAGCGCTTGCGGCGGCTGAGGGGACGCGAGGGCACCATGGCCACGATGTCGCCCACCTTCGCTTCGTTGTGCTCGTCGTGCGCCATGAAGCGCGACGTGAACCGCTGCTGCTTGCCGTACATCGCCTCGCGCACTTTGCGCTCGGTGGTGACGACCACGCTCTTGTCCATCTTGTGGCTGACGACTTTGGCCAGAACTTCCGCTTTTGCCATACCTAGTCCTTCACGCCTTTCTCACGCAGCACGGTCTTGACCCGCGCGCGTTCCCGGCGCAACGGCTGCACCTTGCCGGCCGATTCGGTCTGGCCCATCGACAGCTGCAGCCGCACGCGGAAGATCTGATCGTCCAGATCCTTCACCTTGGCGCGCAGGTCGTCGGCCGTCAATCCGCGGAGCTCCGTCAGTTGCTCGGCGACCTTCATGACACCCTCTCTTCCGCAAAGCGCATCACAAACCGCGTCTTCATCGGCAGCTTCGAGGCCGCCAGACGAAACGCCTTCCGCGCTTCCACTTCCGTCACGCCCTCCATCTCGAACAGGATGCGGCCCGGCTTGATCACCGCCACCCAGCCCTCCGGCGCGCCCTTGCCCTTGCCCATTCGCGTTTCCGCCGGCTTCTTCGTGATCGGCTTGTCCGGGAACACCCGGATCCAGATCTTGCCGCCCCGCTTGATGTCGCGCGAGATGGCGACACGCGCCGCCTCGATCTGCCGGTCGGTGAGCCACTTGGGCTCCATCGTCGCCAGGCCGTAGTCACCGAAGGCCACGGTGTTGCCGCGCCATGACTTGCCCGCCATGCGGCCGCGCTGCTGCTTGCGGTACTTGACCTTCTTTGGCATCAACATGACTGATACCCCTTAACCGCGCGCCGCGCGTCGCGGCTGCCGGAACTCTTCTTCGCGGCCCACTTTGGCGTTCAACTTCTCGCCCTTGTAGAGCCACACCTTGACGCCGATGGCGCCATACGTCGTGAACGCTTCCGTGAAGCCGTAGTCGATGTCGGCGCGCAACGTCTGCAACGGCAGCTGGCCGTGCAGGTACCACTCGGACCGCGCGATTTCCGCGCCGTTCAACCGGCCGGACACGCGCACCTTGATGCCCTTGGCGCCGAACCGCAGCGCCGACTCGACGGCCTTGCGCATCGCGCGGCGGAAGGCAATGCGCTTCTCGAGCTGCATCGCGACCGATTCGGCGATCAACTGCGCGTCGAGCTCGGGCTTCTGGATCTCGAGGATGTTGATGAACACCTCGCGGCCCGTCTCCTTCTGCAGTTCCTGCCGCAGCTTGTCGACCTCGCTGCCCTTGCGCCCGATGATGATGCCCGGTCGCGACGTGTGCAGATCGATCTTCAGCTTGTTGGCGGCGCGCTCGATCTCGATGCGCGACACGCCCGCGTGCGCAAACCGCTTCTTGAGGTCCGCGCGCAGGCGGATGTCCTCGTGGAGCAGCTTCGCGTAGTCCTTGTCGGCGAACCAGCGCGAGCGCCAGGTCTTGTTGAAGCCAAGCCGGAATCCGTAGGGATGTACTTTCTGGCCCATTAGCTCTTCTCCGCCTTCGACTTCGTTTCTGACTTCACCGGAGCTCTCATCGCTTTCGCCGGCCGCTCGGCCACCGCCACCGTCAGGTGCGCCGTGCGCTTCACCACGCGGAACGCGCGGCCCATCGGGGCCGGACGGACCCGCTTCATGCCCGGGCCCTGATCGGCCCAGCACTTGGCGACGAACAACCGGTCGACGTCGCCGCCGAAGCCGTCCTTCTGCTGCGCGTTGGCGATCGCCGACCGCAGCACCTTTTCCACGTCGCGCGCGATCATCTTGCGCGTGAACGTCAGCGTGGCCAGCGCCGCGGCGACATCCTTGCCGCGAATCAGATCCAGCACGAGTCCGGCCTTCTGGGCCGACGTGCGGAGATACTTGGAGGTGGCCTGTGCCTGCACCATCAGTTACCTCCCTTGGCCGGAGCCGCCGCCGGGGCGCCCGTGGCCGCCACCTGCGCCGCCTTCTCGGCCTTCGTGGTGTGGCCCTTGAACGTCCGCGTCGGCGAGAACTCGCCGAGTTTCTGCCCCACCATGTTCTCGGTGACGTAGACCGGGATGAACTTCTTCCCGTTGTGCACCGCGATCGTGTGGCCCACCATCTCGGGCACCACGGTCGAGCGGCGCGACCACGTCTTGATGACCTTCTTCTCGGCTTCGCGGTTCATCGCTTCCACCTTCTCGATCAGGTGGACGTCGATGAACGGTCCCTTTTTCAGTGAACGGCCCATGGCTTATTTCTTCCTCCGCTCAACGATGAAGCGGCTGGTCGACTTGTTGCGACGCGTCTTGTATCCCTTGGCCGGCTGGCCCCACGGCGACACCGGATGGCGGCCGCCCGAGGTCTTGCCTTCGCCGCCGCCGTGCGGATGGTCCACCGGGTTCATGACGACGCCGCGCACGTGCGGCCGCTGCCCCATCCAGCGCTGGCGGCCGGCCTTGCCGATCGACACGTTCTCGTGATCGATATTGCCGACCTGCCCGATGGTCGCGAAGCACTCGATGTTGATCAGGCGGATCTCGCTCGACGGCATCTTCACCGACGCGAACGCGCCTTCCTTGGCGACCAGCTGCACGCCCGATCCGGCCGACCGCGCGATCTGACCGCCCTTGCCCGGCTTGAGCTCGACGTTGTGAATCATCGTGCCCAGCGGCACGTTCTTCAGCGGCAGGCAGTTGCCCGGCAGAATGTCGGCGTTCGCGCCCGACAGCACGGTGTCGCCCACCTTCAGCCCCACCGGGTGCAGGATGTACCGCTTCTCGCCGTCGGCGTAGGTCAGCAGCGCGATGCGCGCCGTGCGGTTCGGATCGTACTCGACCGTGGAGACCTTGGCCGGAATGCCGATCTTGTCGCGCTTGAAATCGATGACGCGGTAGGCGCGCTTGTGCCCGCCGCCCCGCCACCAGGACGTCAGCTCACCGTGATTGTTGCGGCCCCCCGTGCGCTGCAGCGTCTCGACCAGCGGCTTGTGCGGCGTCGTCGAGGTGATCTCGTCGAACGTCTGCACGCTGTAGAAACGCCGCGCGGGCGAGGTGGGTTTGTAGTTGCGAATCGCCATGACCGATTACGCCCCTTCCAGAAAATCAGGCACTTTTTCGCCGTCGCGCAGCCGGACCCA
Source organism: Acidobacteriota bacterium (assembly GCA_021824055.1). Classification (GTDB taxonomy): domain Bacteria; phylum Acidobacteriota; class Vicinamibacteria; order Vicinamibacterales; family SCN-69-37; genus SCUN01. Next base: position 4,734 of record JAKALV010000032.1, on the reverse strand, counting down.
GGCCTTCTTCCAGTCCGAACGCTGGCCTTCGAAACGCCCCTGGCGCTTCACCTTGCCGTGCGTAATCGAGGTCCGCACGGTCGCCACCTTGGCGCCGAACAGCTTCTCGACCGCGTGCTTGATATCGATCTTCGTCGCGGCCTTGGCCACCTCGAACACGATCGTGTTGCCCGCGTCGCGGGCCACCGACGTCTTCTCAGTGATCAACGGCCGACGGATGACGTCGGTAACCTTCATCCCAGCACCTCCTGCAACCGCTCGACGGCCGCACGCGTTGCGATGATCGTGTTCGTGTCCATCACGTCGCGCGCCGTCAACCGCCCGCTCGGCACGATCCTGACGCCGGCGAGATTGCGCGCCGACAACGTGAAGTTGTCGTCAAACGCCACGTCCACGACGAGCGTCTTGCCCGCCGCGCCGAGCGTCTTCAGCAACGCGGCCGTCGCCTTGGTCTTCTTCTCGGCGGCGCGGAGCTCGTCGACGACGATCACCACGCCCGCCTGAAACTTCGACGCCAGGGCTTCGCGCAGGCCCGCGCGCACCGTCTTCTTCGGCGCCGTAAACGCGTAGCTGCGCGGCTGCGGCGGAAACACCGTGCCGCCGTGGCGCCAGACCGGCGTACGGGTCGAGCCGACCTGCGGGCGGCCGGTGCCCTTCTGCGCGTACGGCTTCTTGCCGCTGCCGCTGACCTGGCCGCGGCTCTTCGCCTTGTGCGTGCCGCGGCGCTCCCCGGCGTTCTGCCGGACCACCGACGCCCAGATCAGATCCTGCTTGACGCGGCCGCCGAACACCGCGTCATTCAGGTCGATCGATCCGACCGTCTGCTTCTCCGTGTTCACAACATCGAGTTTCATGGCTACTTCTTGCCCTTCTTCTTCTCAACCTGCGGCTGAGGATCCTTCTTGGGCTTGAGCGCGTGCCGCACGATCACAATGCCGTTGGGCGCCCCGGGCACCGCGCCGCGCAGCACGAGCAGATGGTTGCCGGCATCCACGCTGACCACGCGCAAATTGTGCGTGGTCACGCGGTCCGCGCCCATGCGGCCCGCGGCGCGCATGCCCTTGACGACGCGCGACGGAAACGACGAGGCGCCGATCGAACCCGGCGCGCGATGGAACATCGACCCGTGCGTGGCCGCGCCGCCCGCGAATCCGTGGCGCTTGATGACGCCCTGGAAGCCCTTGCCGCGGCTCGTGCCGATCACGTCAACCTTCTCGCCGGCCTTGAAGATGTCGACCAGCACCTGGTCGCCCGCCTTCGGCGCGTCGGCGCCCGCCTTCACCTTCACCTCGCGGCGAACGCGCGTGGGCGGCACGCCGGCCTTCTTGTAATGGCCGGCCGTCGCCTTGTTTTCCTTCGACGGCGTGGCGTCCACGAGGCCCAGCTGCACGGCCTGATAGCCATCCGTCGCCGTCGTCTTTGCCTGCACGACCACGCACGGCCCGGCCTTGATGACCGTGGCCGGCACAACCGTGCCGTCTGGCAGGAAGACCTGCGTCATGCCGACTTTGCGTCCGATGATCCCGGTGACCATGGCTTACTTGTGCTCCTTGCCGAAGGCCTTGATTTCGACGTCGACGCCGGCGGGCAGATCGAGCTTCATGAGCGCGTCCACCGTTTGCGGCGTCGGCTCGAAGATGTCGATCAGGCGCTTGTGCGTGCGGATCTCGAACTGCTCGCGCGACTTCTTGTCGACGTGCGGCGAGCGCAACACCGTCCACTTGTTCTTCTCGGTGGGCAGCGGCACCGGTCCCGCGAGGCGGGCGCCGGTGCGCTTGGCCGTGTCGACGATCTCGGTCGTCGACTGGTCGAGCAAGCGATAGTCGTACGCCTTCAGGCGGATGCGGATCTTGTCTGAAAAGGGAGTGGCCATTTATTTGCCCTGCACTTTCGCAATGACTTCTTCGCTCACCGAGTTGGGCGCCTGCTCGTACCGGTCGAAATGCATCGAGTACGAACCACGACCCTGGGTGCGCGAGCGGAGATCCGTCGCATACCCGAACATCTCAGAGAGCGGCACGCGCGAGTTGATCACCTGCGTGCCGCCGCGCGCTTCCATCGACTGGAGATGCCCGCGCCGGCTGGTGATGTCGCCGATCACGTCGCCCATGTACTCCTCGGGCACCGTCACTTCCACACGCATCACGGGCTCGAGCAGCACGGGGTGCGCCTTCTTCGCGGCATCCTTGAACGCCATGGAGCCGGCGATCTTGAACGCCATTTCATTCGAGTCGACGTCGTGGTACGACCCGTCGTACAGATCGATCAGCACATCGTCGATCGGATAGCCCGCCAGGACGCCCGTGGTGAGCGCCTCGCGGATGCCCATGTCGATCGGCTTGATGAATTCCTTCGGAATCGAACCGCCGACGACGTTGTTCTCGAACAGGTAGCCTTCGCCCGGCTTTCTCGGGACGAGGCGGATCTTCGCGTGGCCGTACTGACCGCGGCCGCCGGTCTGCTTGATGTAGCGGCCTTCGCCTTCGGCGGCGCGCGTGATCGTTTCCTTGTAGGCCACCTGGGGCGCGCCCACGGTCGCTTCGACGCTGAACTCGCGCTTCAAACGGTCGACGATGATCTCGAGGTGCAGCTCGCCCATGCCGGCGATGACGACCTGACCCGTTTCCGTGTCGGTCTTCACGCGGAACGTCGGATCCTCGGCCATCAGCTTCGCGAGGCCCATGCCGAGCTTTTCCTGGTCCACCTTGGTCTTCGGCTCGATGGCCAGCGAAATGACCGGCTCCGGGAAGTCCATCGCTTCGAGGATGACGGCGGTCTTCTCTTCGCAGATCGTGTCGCCCGTCGACACGGACTTCAGGCCCACGGCGGCCGCGATGTCGCCGGCCTGCACTTCCTTGATGTCCTCGCGCTTGTTCGCGTGCATCTTGAGCAACCGGCCGATGCGGTCGGTCCGCTGCTTGGTCGAGTTGTAGACGGCCATGCCGGACGTCAACGTGCCCGAGTACACGCGAAGGAACGTGAGCTGGCCGACGAACGGATCGGTCATGATCTTGAACGCCAGCGCCGAGAACGGCGCGTTGTCCTCCGGCGGACGCGACGCGGTGGCGCCCTCCGGGCCGTTCGGGTCGATGCCGATGACGGGCGGAATGTCGAGCGGCGACGGGAGGTAATCCACGATCGAGTCGAGCAGCGGCTGCACGCCCTTGTTCTTGAAGGCCGAGCCGCAGATCACGGGCACGAACGCGGTGTCTTCATTGCGGACGGACCCGATCGTGCGCTTGCGCAGCGCCGCCTTGATCTGCTCTTCCGGGATTTCCTGGCCGTGCAGGTACTTGTCGAGGATCGAGTCGTCGACCTCGCTGACCTTCTCGATGAGATGCTCGCGGAATTCCTTCGCCAGCTCCAGCATGTCGGCCGGAATCTCTTCGACGACGGCTTCGGCGCCCATCGTCTCGTCCTTCCAGCGCAGCGCCTTCATTTTGATGAGGTCGACCACGCCGTCGAACTTGTCTTCCGCGCCGATCGGCAGATGGAGCGCCACCGGATTGCCCTGCAGCTTGCTCTTGATCTGCTCGAAGGTGCGCAGGAAGTCCGCGCCGATCCGGTCCATCTTGTTGACGAAGCAGATGCGCGGCACGCGGTACTTGTCGGCCTGGCGCCAGACGGTCTCGGACTGCGGCTCGACGCCGGCCACCGAGTCGAACACCGCGACCGCGCCGTCGAGCACGCGCAGCGAGCGTTCCACTTCGGCCGTGAAGTCCACGTGACCCGGCGTATCGATGATGTTGATGCGGATGTCGCGCCAGGTGCAGGTCGTCGCGGCCGACGTGATCGTGATGCCGCGCTCCTGCTCCTGCTCCATCCAGTCCATGACGGCCGTGCCTTCGTGCACTTCGCCGATCTTGTACGTGATGCCCGTGTAGAACAGAATGCGTTCAGTCGTGGTCGTCTTGCCGGCATCAATGTGGGCCATGATGCCGATGTTGCGACAACGATGAAGCGGAATCGTGCGTGCCATTGTGCGTCGTCGTCCTTACCAGCGGTAGTGGGCGAACGCCTTGTTGGCTTCGGCCATGCGATGCGTGTCTTCGCGCTTCTTCACGGCGCCGCCGCGCATGTTCGCGGCATCCATGAATTCGTTCGCGAGCTTTTCCTGGGCGGTCTTGCCGTCGGCGCGCTCGGCCGCGTAGCTCACGACCCAGCGGATCGCCAGCGAGAGGCGGCGGTTCGGATTCACTTCCACCGGCACCTGGTAGTTGCTGCCGCCGACGCGGCGCGACTTCACCTCGAGGCTCGGCTTCGCGTTCTCGATCGCCTTCTTGAACGTCTTGACCGGATCGTCGGCCGTCTTTTCCTGCACGATCGACAGGGCCTTGTACATGATGCGCTCGGCCGTGGACCGCTTGCCGTCCTTCATGATCGTGCTGATGAACTTGGTCACCAGCGAGCTGCCGTAAATCGGATCAGCCGGAACTTCACGTTTCGCAATCTCTCGTCTACGCGGCATATTTCAGGTTCCTTCTTTTTTGCCTTCTGCCTTTTGCCTTATGCCTTTTTCGGCCGCTTCGCGCCGTATTTCGAACGGCCCTGCATGCGGCCGGCCACGCCCACGGTGTCGAGCGTGCCGCGGACCACGTGGTAACGCACACCCGGCAGATCCTTCACACGGCCACCGCGAATGAGCACCAGCGAGTGCTCCTGCAGGTTATGGCCGACGCCCGGGATGTACGTGGTGACCTCAATGCCGTTGGTCAACCGGACGCGCGCCACCTT
>JAKALV010000289.1 GCA_021824055.1 Acidobacteriota bacterium | reverse complement strand
ATCGCGTTGCTGATCACGACCGGGTTCCTCATCAAGGAAGACACGCTGATGCTGATCCCGGCCCTGCTGGCGGCGCAGTGGGCGCGGTCGCGGTTCGTCCGCGACGTGGCGCCGCCACCGCGCGCGTCGTGGCTGGCCGCCGGCGCGTTCGGCCTTGCGCTGGCCGGCTGGCGCTGGTCCGCGCTGCACGAGATCGGCGGATTCGGCTGGCCCAGTTCATTCGAGATGGCCGCGCGCAACCTTCTGCGCGGCCCGTATTACGCGCTCGCCGGCCAGGGTGCCGCGCCGGCCGGGTTCAGCCTTCCGGCGCTGGCCGCCGGCGCGATCGCGCTGGCGGTGATCGGGATCACGATCGCGCGGCTGCCGCGCGACCGGCAGTGGCCGGCGATCGTGGCCGTGATCCTGATGGCGTGCTTCGACGCGCCACTCGTGCTCATCAGCAACATGACCCGGTACTACATCGTGACGATGGCCGGCGCGATTGTACTGGCGGTGGTGACCGCCGGCCTGTGGAGCGCCGCGCGCGCGCCGATCAGACGCGCGGCCCTCGCCGCGGTGTTCGGCGTCCTGCTCGTCGTGACCGGTGCGCGCCAGCAGGCGATCCTCGATGACTTCGCCCTGTGCGGACGGCTGACCGGCGCATGCCGGAGCTGGACGCTGGAAGCCATTCCTCAGCTGCCGCCCGAGGCCCGTGCGTATGTCGTGAACCTGCCGGCGACGTGCAGCGCCGCCGCGCCCCATCGACTCGACGACAGCGCGGTGTTGACATGGGGCCTGAGCGGCGGATCGGTCGTCGACACCATGACCGGCCACCGCGCCCGCGAGGCCGCCGCGCACATCGTCACGCTCGTTCGCGCGTCGGCCAGATCGGCGACGCTCACGGTGCGCCATCCCCTCGCGTCCATGGCGGCCCCGGTGGATGTCGCCATTACCGCGGACGACGGCGACGCCTCGCGGCTGCGTCTGACGTCGGATCAGTGGGTCGAGACTACCATCGCGTTGCCGACGGGCTGGCGCGCGTGGCTGCGAGGCATGCACCGGGCGGACGTGCGTGTCAGCGCCGCGGGCGCACCGCGCGCCGGTCTCGAGTGGCAGGCCCCGACATTGCGGCACTAGACGGCATGACGAAACCACGGACCGCGGCGCTGCTGATCGGACTGCTCATCCTGGCGCTGTACGGCCGGACGCTCGGCTACGGTCTCGTGTGGGACGACTATGCCGCGTTCCGGGCGAGGCCGCTCGCGGCCCTGCTCGGCGCGTGGGCCGGCCCTTGGGATCCCGGCGGCGTGTGGCCGAATTTCTACCGGCCCCTATCGATCGCCCTGTACGCGGTGTTGTACCAGGTGTTCGACCACAACACCGTCGGGTTGCACGCCATGAATCTCGTCGAGCTTTTTCTGGCGGCGTGGATGCTCCGGGCGTTCGTTCGCCGCGAAACCGATTCGAACGCGCTCGGACTGGCCGCTGCCATGGCGCTGGTGCTGCATCCCGAAACGCCCTCGTCGCTGGCGGCGTGGATCTCGCAGCAGTTCCACCTGGTCGAGCTCATCGCTGTTGTAGGGGCGATGCTGGTGTGGCAGCGCGTGCGCCACCGGCGGCCGGCCGCGTGGGTGTGGGTGCTGGCGCCGCTCACGCTCGGCGTTCTTATCAAGGAAGACGTGCTCATGATCGTGCCCGCGCTTCTGACGTGGCAGCTGATTCGCGCCAGGTTCGTCCGCGATGTTCCGGTGCCGTCGCGACAGGTGGTGCTGCTTCTGGGCGGCTGGGCCGCGGCGTACCTCGTGTGGCGAACCGTGGCGCTGGGCGCGATTGGCGGGTACGGCACGCCCGCGGCCGGCCGGCTGCTGCTCAATACGGTCAGCGGCCCCTTGTTCACGTTCGGCCTGCAGTGGATTCCGTCGGCGCACGGCCTCAGCCTCGTCGCGGGCGCCGGCGTCGCGCTGCTCGCCGGATTCGCGTGGGTTGGCCGGCGCGAGGCAACGCCCCGTCTCACGTCGCTCGTGCTGTATGGCGTGACGCTGGGCGTCTTTGCGAATGTGCCATTGCTTCTGGTGAGCGGGCATACACGCGTGCATCTGATGACGCTGGCGGCGGTCATGACGCTGACCGCAGCCGCGGGCATCGCGGCCGCGGGCGTCACCGCACGCCACGGTCGGGTGCCGCTCTCGGCCGTCGCCGCACTGCTCGCGTGGGCGATCGTGGTGGCGCTCGCGAATTGGACCAACACCAACACCTTCGCGCCATGCGCCGCGGAAACCCTTCAACGCGACGCGGACGTGCTGACGTGGGACGTCCTCACCGATACGGTGCGGCGTGAACTCACGGCGAAGATGGCGGCGTGCGCACAAACGGGGTCAGAGCCGTTTTCCACAGGTTTCAACAGATGAGGGACAGAGGTCCTGTCTTTGGGACCTCTGTCCCTATTGTGTTGAAACCTGTGGAAAACGGCTCTGACCCCGTCCTAGTCGGCGAGACGGAGGAAGATCGGACGGAGCCGGTCGGCCGTCTGCGGTAGTTCTTCCGGCAGCACGCGTGTTTCGCCGACCACCGTCATGAAGTTGGTGTCGCCGTGCCAGCGCGGCACGATATGCACGTGCAAGTGATCGACAACGCCGGCGCCGGCCGGCTTGCCGATGTTGAGGCCGGTATTAAATCCATGCGGCCCGTACGCTTCGGCCAGCGCCATCTCACACGTGCGTGTCAGCGCCATGACCTCGGTCAGCTCGTCCGGCGTCGCGTCGGCCAGACGCCCGACGTGGCGATTGAAGACGACCATCAGGTGGCCGTTGTTGTACGGAAACTTGTTGAGAATGACGTAGCACGCGCGGCCGCGGTGCACGATCAACGGCGCCGCGTCGGACGCCGCCAGCGCGTCGCAGAAAATACAGGACCCCGTGGAAGTGCTTGTCGTGCTCACGTACTCAAGCCTCCACGGGGTCCATAACTGATCCATCTGGCTATCTGCGATCTGGTTATCTGGCTATTGGCTGGGTTCGTCGCCGAACGGACTCTGATTGATCAGGTCCTTCAGTTCCTTGCCCGGCTTGAAGTACGGCACCTTCTTCGGCGGCACGTCCACCTTGTCGCCGGTTTTCGGATTCCGCCCTTTGCGCGGTTCGCGCTGGCGCAGGCGGAAGCTGCCGAAGCCGCGGAGCTCGATCTTCTCACCGCGGTTCAGCGCATCGATGATGCTCTGAAACACGGTGTCGACGATCACTTCCGAATGCTTTTTGGTAAGGTCCGAGACTCGTGAGACTTCCTCGACGAGCTCGGCCTTGGTCATCGGCACGGCGTTCTACTTCAGGTTCTTGAAGTGGTCGCCCAGGGTCACTTCGGGACGGCCCGTCGTTTCCGTATACGCTTCCCAGTCCGCGCGATATTCGTCGTCCTTCAACGCGCGAATGCTGAGACCGATCTTCCGCTCGTCGGGGACGAGACGGATGATCTTCATCTGATACGACTTGCCCGGCTCGAGCTCGAGCTTCTCGCCGCCGGTCGCCGAATCGAACTCGGACACGTGGATGAGGCCCTCGATGCCTTCCGCCAGCTCAACGAACGCGCCGAAGTTCGTGAGGCGCACGACCTTGCCTTCGACCGTGTCACCGGCCTTGTGCGCCTCGAAGAACTCCTTCCAGATGCCCGTCTGCAGCTGCTTGAGGCCGAGCGACAACCGCTGGTTCTCCGCGTCGATGCTGAGCACCTGCGCTTCAACCGTGTCGCCCTTCTTCAGCACTTCCGACGGATGCTTCACCTTGCTCCACGACATGTCGGAGATATGGATGAGGCCGTCGATGCCCTCTTCCACTTCCACGAACGCGCCGAACTCGGTGAGGTTGCGGACCTTGCCCTGGATGTTCGTGCCCACCGGGTACTTCTCGGAGAGCTCGTGCCACGGGTTGTTCTCGACCTGCTTGAGGCCGAGCGAAATCCGCCGCGCGCCGGGATCCACGCCGAGCACCATCGCCTCAACCTGGTCGCCCTGGTTGAGAATTTTCGACGGATGCTTGACGCGCTTGCTCCACGACATCTCGCTGACGTGGATCAGGCCCTCGACGCCCGGTTCGAGTTCGATGAACGCGCCGTAGTCGGTGAGGCTGACCACCTTGCCGGTGACGCGGATGCCCACCGGGTACCGCTCCATCACGTTGTTCCACGGATCCGGCACCAGCTGCTTGTGGCCGAGCGACACGCGCTCGGTGGCCGGATCGTACTTGAGGACGATCACGTCAATCTCGTCGCCCACCTTCACCACTTCGGACGGATGCGTC
>JAKALV010000288.1 GCA_021824055.1 Acidobacteriota bacterium | reverse complement strand
CGAGGCCTGGACGATCGTCAGCGCCGCGAGCTCGGCCGAGAACACGCGGCCGCGGAACGTGTCGCGCACCTTCAGCTGCAGCATCACGTTGCTGGCGACCCAGAGAATCGAGCCGCAGATGTGCGCGCCGATGACGAGCGCGGCCGCCACCCAGATGGTCGGCGCGACCCCGATCAGCGCGTAGAAGGCGCCGGCGATGAAATACGACGGCGCGATCAGCCGGATCAGGCGGTCCGACGACTGCACGGCCAGACGCATGACGATCCACGAACCCGCGAGCGCGCCGACGCCGCGCGCGGCGTACAACACGCCAATGCCGGCGTCACCGCTGCCGTGGACGGGAAATACCCGCTGTCCGAGCACGGTGAGAATGAGCAGCGCGCCGCCCACCAGCGACCATCCGGTCTTGACGAGCGCAATCGCCGCCACATCCGGGTGATCCTTCAAGTAGCCGAAACCGTCGATGAACGGACGGAATCCTCCGCCCAGGGCCGCCTCGGTGCGCGGCGGGATGCGGATCTTCGCGATCATCAGCGCGGAGATGAAGAACGACGCCGAGTTCAGAATGAACGTGACGTCGCGGCCGAACGCCGCGGCCACCAGCCCGCCGACCGACGCGCCCAGCGCGAGCATGACCGACCACGTGCCGGTCGACAGCGCATTGGCCGTGACGAGATCCTCGCGGGCAACGACCGCGGGAATCGTGGCCGATTTGGCCGGCTCGAAAAATCCTGTCGCCGACACCGCGACGATCAGCACCGCATACGCAATCCAGACCGTGCCGGGCGATCGCACGAACAGCAATCCCAGCACCGCCACGCCGCGCACGATGTCCGCCGTGATCATGATGCTGCGCCGGTCGAAGCGATCGATCACCATCCCGACCACCGGCGTGACAAACGACGCGGGCAGCAGCTGCAGCACGATCACCAACGCCACGGACGTGGCCGAGCCGGTGAGCTGGAAGAGCAGCGAGTACAGCGCGATGGCGTTGAACCAGTCGCCGAGCTGGCTGACGACCTGGCCCATCCACAACGCGCGGAGGTTGGGGTTGCGCCGTAAGAGCGCGGGAATGCCGGAGACGCTCATCGGCCGGCGGCCGCCACGCCGGTCACCTGCTCGAACATCGCGAGGTCGATGTTCCGGCCGCAGATGATGACGCCGACGGTCCGGCCGGCCAGCCCGAGTCCCTGCAGCACGGCGGCGGTGGCCACGGCGCCGGCGCCTTCCGTGATCAACTCGTGATGCCGGTAGAGCCCGCGCATTGCCGCTTCAATGGAACCTTCCGCCACGAGCGCCACGACGTCCACGAGATGCCGCACCAGAGGAAACGTCCGGCTGCCGGGCTCGAGGTTGCCGGCCAGCGCGTCGGCGAGCGTCGGCAGTACGCGCACGGGGGTGATCGCGCCGGCCGCGAGCGCCGCGGTGAACGCGGGAGACGACTCGGCTTCCGCGCCGATGACTCCGAGCGGTTCGGCGCGATCCTTGGCCACGATCGCGCAGCCGCTGATGAGTCCGCCGCCGCCGACGGCCACGACCAGCACATCGAGCCCGGGCGCGTCCTCCAGCATCTCCAGCGCGATCGTGCCCTGCCCGGCAATGACGTCGTCGTTGTTGTAGGGCGAGATGTACGGCACCCCGCTTCGCGCGGCGTCGTCTCTGGCCGCCTCCTCCGCGGCGTCGTAGCTGGCGGCTTCGATCAGGTCGACGCCATATGACCGCATCGCGGCTTTCTTCGTGAAGGCCGCCGCGGCCGGCGCGTGGGCGCGAACACGGATACCGAGTTGCCGTCCGGCCCAGGCCAGCGCCTGACCGTGGTTGCCGGCCGAGGCCGTCACCACCAGGTCCACCTCCGGCGATCGTTCTTTCAATGCGATCAGCGCGTGCATGGCGCCACGGGCCTTAAACGATCCGGTCACCTGGGCAGTCTCAAGCTTGAGCCACACTGTGGCCCCGGCGGCCGACGACAACCAGGGCGAGGCCACGAGCGGCGTCCGCGTCACATGGGGAGCGATGCGCCGCGCGGCCCGCTCGATCGACTGCCGATTCATGAAAAGATTCTACTGGTATGGACATCGTCACGGCGGCGGTTCCGCCGATTTTCAAGAACGGCTTTCTGGTTTCCTGCGAAGAGACCGGAGAGGCCGTGTATATCGATCCCGGCGATGAGGTGGACGATCTGATCGCGCGCGCGCGATCGGCGACGCTGAAGGTCACGCTGATTCTGCTGACGCACGCGCATTTCGACCACGTATCGGGCGTGGCGCGCGCCAAGGCGGCGTGTGGCGCGCCCGTCTGGCTGCACCGCGATGATCTGCCTTTATACGATCACGCGGTGGATCAGGGGCGGATGTTCGGCGTGCATGTGGACAGGCAGCCGCCGGTGGACCATTTCTATGCGGCTGATCAGCGGCTGATCTTTGGTCGCTACGTGGTGGACGTGCGGCACACTCCCGGGCATTGCCCCGGCGGGGTCTGCCTGGCGATCGGGCGCGCCGATACAGCGACGCGCGAGCTGTTTGTGGGCGACACGCTGTTTGCCGGCTCGATTGGCCGCACCGATCTGCCGGGCGGCAACCACGAGCAGCTGCGGCGCTCGATCCATGAACAGTTGCTTGTTTATCCTGACGAGACTATCGTGCACCCAGGACATGGACCCGGCACCACCGTCGGAGGAGAGCGGGCCTCCAATCCCTTCCTGAGATGACGAATCTGTTCGCCAGCCCCACGCTCGTTGGTCTCGTTCTGCAGTCGGCGGGCGTGTTGATGATCGCGGTATTGTGCCTGACGTTGCTCCGGACGATTCGTCGCGCGCCGCTGGTGCCGTGGACCGCGGCGTGGATCGCGCTGTTTGTCGCCTTGATGACGCTGTTGCTGGCGTTCCGTGCGCCGCAGCTGGCGTTCGTGCTGCATCCCATTTACATGTTCTTCGAGTACCTGTTCGGCTATCTGATCTTCGCCGGCTGCCGTGAATACGCGATGGGCCGGCAGCTCAGCCGGTCGGATTGGCCGATCGGCATCGTGCTGTTTGTGCCGGCATTCGTGCTGCCGCTCGCGGCGCATTGGCAGTTCAATGTGTTCTTCGGCTTTCACGCGCTCGTCTGCGGGTACCTGTTCCTGCTGGCCTGGCGCCAGCTGCGGCGCGCGCGGCCCAGCCAGCGGAGCGCGCCCGGCGTGCGCGTGTTGAAGGTGGCCCTGTTGCTGCTCACGCTGACGTACTTCGTCTACGGTCCGGTCTTCGTGCTGACCGCGATCGGATGGATCGAGCGTGAGCCGGCGTTTCTGGCCTATTCCTCGCTGTACGATCTTCTGCTGCTCATGATGCTCGGGTTCGGCATGGTGATGGTGGCCACGGGCGAAGTGCAGTCGGATCTCGAAGTGGCGCGCGACCGGCTTGCCGGCGTGGCGCAGACCGACTATCTGACGTCCGCGTTCAACCGCTACGCGTTTCACACGCTGCTGGCCTACGACCTGGCGGGCGCCGCCGTCATTGCGGATATCGATCACCTGAAGGCGATCAACGACCGCTACGGTCATGCCGCCGGCGACGCCGCGATTCGCGCCGTGGCGTCGGCCATCCGCGCCTGCATCCGCGCCGACGACCTGCTGTTCCGCTGGGGCGGCGACGAGTTCCTCGTGTTGCTGCTGGGCATGGCCGAAGCCGACGCGCGCACGCGTCTCACCGTCGTCAACGAGCAACTGCGCAACGTGCATCTGCCGGGCGTCGATGACGCGGTCACCCTGTCAGTGTCCATAGGGTTCGCGTCGTTCGACTCGGCGGAGTCGCTCGACGAGGTCATCCGCGTGGCCGATACCGCGATGTACCGGACGAAGCGCAACGCCGTCCTTGGATAGAGAAGGCGAAGCGTAGTCGGAGCGCCGGACCTTCAGATGGAGCGCCGGACCTTCGGATGGAGCGCCGGACCTTCGGATGGAGCGCCGGACCTTCGGATGGAGCGCCGGACCTTCGGATGGAGCGCCGGACCTTCAGGTCCGGCGAGGGGCCTAGCGGAATGCGCACTCGAAACTGCCGCGCTCCGGCCAGCCTCTTGCCAAGCTCCTCCCGATTGTGTTCCGTGCTAATTTCCACGGGTTGAAGGGCTTTGCTATACGTCGCTGGAAGCTCTGTGGCGCGTTAGGCTGACAAAGGTTCGTCAGTCTTTGGAGGCTGAGTCTCGCAGGTCCAATACTTGTTGGACAGCAGTGGAGTGTCTACCCTTGAAACACGCCTTGCGAATGATTGCGGCCGGAGCGGTGCTCATCGTGGCAGCCGG
>JAKALV010000287.1 GCA_021824055.1 Acidobacteriota bacterium | reverse complement strand
GCTGTACGGCGTGATCGGCCTGGCCATCATGTGGCCCATGGCGGAAACGAATACACGACGGCTCGACGAATAACATCGTCTGCTGCCTGTTAGGGCAAAGGGCAGAGGGCAAAGGGCAGAGGTAAAGGCAAGAGGGAGGAGGGAAGAGGTAGGTCAGAGGTCCTGTTGCCTCCTCTTCCCTTTCCCCTTTCCCCTTTCCCCTTTTCCCTTTACCTTTGCCCTCTGCCCTTTGCCCTTTGCCCTAACAGGTGATCTCGGGCTCGATCATTGGTCTGTTCTTCTACAACGCCGATTGGCTGGGCGGTTACACGAGCTTCCGCCGCCGCATGGTGCGCCTCGCGCACATCTCGTGCTTCGGCATCGGCTTCCTGAACGTGCTCTTCGGCCTCACGGCGGCGTCGATCCCGCTCGACGCGGACATCGCGCGCGTGGGGTCGGTCGCTTTGCTCATCGCCGCCGTCGCCATGCCCGCCAATTGCCTGCTCACCGCCTGGCGCGCGCCGTTCCGCCATTTCTTCTTCGTGCCGGTGCTCGCCGCCACAACCGGCATCCTGAGCATCCTGGCCGGATGGAGGTGACATGCGCATCGGCATGATCGCCATGAGCGGAACGCGGGCGTTCAGTCCCGAACTCACGAAGCTGGGCCTGACGCTTCCCGGATTCGTGGAACGCGGCAAGGTCATCGCCTCGCTGCCAAGTCTCGGCCTGCTCACGCTGGCCGGCCTGACCCCGCCCGACATCGACGTCGAGTACCACGAAATCCCCGACCTCGACGCGCTCGACGCGCCGCCCACCGGCTTCGACGCCGTGGCGATCTCGAGCTTCACCGCGCAGATCGGCCAGGCCTACCGGCTGGCGGACCAGTACCGCGCGCTCGGCATCAAGGTCATCCTCGGAGGGCTGCACGTCAGCGCCCTGCCGGATGAAGCGGCGCCACACGCCGACACGGTCGTGATCGGCGAAGGCGAGCCGGCGTGGCCGTCCGTGATCGACGACCTGCGGCGCGGCGCGCTGCGGCCCCGCTACGACGCGCATCACGCGGCGCGCCTCGAAGGGTTCGACCTGGCGACCGCGCCGATGCCGCGCTTCGAACTGCTCGATCTCCCGCGCTACAACCGGCTGACCGTGCAGACCCAACGCGGCTGCCCGCACTGCTGCGAGTTCTGCGCATCGTCACGCACCATCGCGTGGAAGTACAAGCGGAAGCCGGTCGAGAACGTCATCGCCGAGATCCGCCGCATCAAGAAACTCTGGGCGCACCCCTTCATCGAGCTGGCGGACGACAACACGTTCGCCGATAAGGCGCACGGGCGGCGCCTCGCGCAGGCCCTGGCGAAAGAAGACATCCGGTGGTTCACCGAAACGGACGTCTCGATCGCCGACGATGAGGAGTTGCTGCGGATTCTGGGCGACAGCGGATGCGCGCAGCTGCTCATCGGGTTCGAGAGCCCGACGGCGGCCGGGCTGGATGGACTGGAGCGGCACGCCAACTGGAAACACCATCGCCTCGACCGCTACATGCGCGCGGTCGAACGCATCCAGGCGCACGGCATCACCGTCAACGGATGTTTCGTGCTCGGCCTCGACCACACCGGCCTGGAGAGCTTTGACGAGGTTGCGCGATTCGTTCGCGAGAGCGGCTTGTACGAAGTGCAGATCACCGTGCAGACGCCGTTCCCTGGAACGGCGCTCTACCGGAGGCTCGGCGACGAGCAGCGCCTGTTGTACCCGGGTGACTGGGCGCGCTACACGCTCTTCGACGTCAACTTCACACCGACGGACATGACGACGGCGGAGCTGGAGTCCGGATTTCGGGACCTCGCCGGCCAGCTCTACAGCGCGCGCGCGACGCGCGCGCGCCGCCACCCCTTCCTGCGTAACGACATCCGGCGCCGCCGCGGCTCGGCGGGCCATCCATCTGTGGAGGCATGAACGTGAGTACGACAATGCACAAGATGCTGTTCGTGGTTGCGGGCTTGTACGACGGCCTGCTCGGGCTGGCCTTTCTCGTGTTCGGGCCGGCGCTCTTCCGCTACTACGAGGTGACGCCGCCGAACCACTTCGGCTACATCAAGTTTCCCGCCCTGATCCTGGTCATCTTCGGCGCGATGTTCTTCCAGATCGCCACCGACCCGCGCCGCTTCCGCGACATGATCCCGTTCGGCGCGGCGCTGAAGGTGGCGTACGCCGGCACGGTGTTCTACTACATGTGCAAGGGCGGCATCCCGGCGATGTGGGTCCCGTTCGCGTGGGCCGACACCGCGTTCCTGGTGGCGTTCGTTCTGTCGTGGGTGAGCCTGGCGAGGAACGGCTAACGACTAGGGCATAGGGCAGAGGGCAAAGGGCAGAGGAAAAGGCAAGAGGCAGGAGGGAAAAGGTAGGTCAGAGGTCCTGTTGCCTCCTCTTCCCTTTTGCCTTTTCCCTTTACCTTTGCCCTCTGCCCTTTGCCCTCTGCCCTCTGCCCTAACAGGGCTCGCGGAACGGATCCCATCGTGTCAGGTTCAGGGTGTCCACTCCCTATTCCGACGGCACTGCCATCGGTCTGTGTACGGGCAGGAAACTCTCGAACCAGCCGGCCGCGCTCTCTGCGACGTGCTCGAGCGTGCCGGGCTCTTCGAACAAATGCGTGGCGCCGGGCACAATCTCGATTTCGACACGCCCGCGCATGCGCGACGCGGCGGCTTCATTCAGCGTGATGACCTCCGTGTCGTCGCCACCCACGAGAAACAGCGACGGAGCGATCACGGCCGTGAGCGCGTCGCCGGCCAGATCCGGCCGGCCACCGCGGGAGACGACGGCCCGTACGATTTGCGGACGGGCCGCGGCGGCCACGAGGGCGGCCGCAGCGCCGGTGCTGGCGCCGAACAGACCGACCGGCAGATGCCTGAGGTCGGGCCGCATCACGATCCAGTCAATCGCGCCCGTGACGCGCTGCCCGAGCCGCGGAATATCGAAGCGATATTGCGCCGTCATTTCGTCGACGAGCGCTTCCTCGATCGTGAGCAGGTCGAGCAGGAGCGTGGCAAAACCGTGCGCGCCGAGCTGGTCGGCCACCAGCCGGTTGCGCGCGCTCTTGCGGCTGCTGCCGCTGCCGTGCGCGAACACGACCAGCCCGATTGCGTCCTGGGGCAGGTGGAGATCCGCGTGCAGGAACAGATGTCCGAGGGGAATGCGGACCGGCTGCGGTGCGTGTGCGGGCATGATGCGCCTCACTTCCGGTTAGAGGCCGGAGGGATACGTTTCGGCCAGTTCGCCCTGTTCCCACATCGCGGAGGGTTCCATCGGTTCCACGGCGCGGGTGCGGTCGAAGTGCAGGACGAAATCGAATTGACGAGAGAGATCCGTGTGGAAGTAATGACTCTGGCGTTCGGTCGCCGGCAGATAGAGCACGCCGATCGCGCGCTCGAGGCGCGTCGGCCGGAGCGCGTCGGCCAGATCCGGATCCGTTCGAATGGGCAACATGAATCTGGCCATGCCGGCCTCGTGGCACAGCCGCTCAACGCTGCCGCCAAGCGCCGGCCGCACGACCTTGCGCTCGGCGGGACCGTCCCAGGCCGAGGCCGCCGTGACGGTGCCGTCGTACGTGGTGAAGCCCACGAGCATGGCCGCCGCGCCAAAGCGCTCGCGCGCCAGTTGTCCGACGTTCACTTCGCCGCGTTCGTGCATCTCGGTGGCGCGCGCGTCGCCGAGGTGCGAGTTGTGCGCCCAGACCACAATCCGCGACTCGCGGTCCGCGGCGTTCAGGTGGGCCAGGAGCGCATCGAGCGTTTCGGCCATGTGATGATCGCGCAGGTTCCACGAGCTCACGTGACCGGCGAGCAAGGTGCGGTAGTACTCCTCCGCGTGCGTTACGAGCCGGGCGTTCTGCTCGGCGGCGAAGAACGCGTCCGTATCAACCCGGCCGTCGCGTCCCGCATACACGGCCGCGCGCTGCCGCAGATCGCGCAGCTGGTGCAGGACTTCACGCTCGCATGACGGCGTCAGCCCGGTCCCCGAGGCGTAGGCGTATTCCTGGGGTTCCTGCCCGAACCGGTCGAAGCACGCGTAGCGCTTCCGCGCCTCGGCGGCCGCGGCGGGATCGATCGTCTCGAGGTACGTGAGCACGGCCCGCATCGACGCGTGCAGGCTGTAGAGGTCCAGCCCGTAGAAGCCCGCGCGCTCGGCCGGCGGCTTGCCGTCGTTGTGCGCGCGCAGCCAGCCGACAAACTCGAGCACGTCGGCGTTGCGCCACATCCAGGCCGGAAACCGCTGGAAATCCGAGAGCGCCATGGCGGCGTCCGCGTCGGCGCCGCGTCCGCGCAC
>JAKALV010000031.1 GCA_021824055.1 Acidobacteriota bacterium | reverse complement strand
GAAGTTTGACGCCGCCCGGAGCGCGAGATCCGAGGCAGCCGTCCTCGAGCGAGATGCGGAAGGACGACGGCTCGTGGTGGCCGGCAGTACGCATGATCCCGAAGAGCGCTGGCTGCTCGAGTGCGCGCGCACGCTCTCGGGGAACGGCCATCGTATCCGACTGGTGATCGCACCCCGCGATGTTGCCCGGGCCGCCGGGGTATCGCGCCTCGCACGCGCGCTCGGCTTTCTGCCGCTCACGTGGTCCGAGTGGTCGGGTCATACCGCTCGGCCGTGGGACGTGCTCGTCCTGGACCAGTACGGGACGCTCGCGTCCTGCTACACGGGCGCCGATGTCGTCATCATTGGCGGCACGTTCGTCCCAGTTGGTGGCCACAACATTCTCGAAGCCGCCGCGGCGGCGCGGCCCATTCTTGTGGGGCCGCATGTCGATGAGATCGCCGCGGTGATTGCGCCGTTCGAAGCCGCCGGTGCGCTGATGCGAGTGCCGGGTGCGGACCCCGCTCGCTCGCTGGCCGATGCCTGCCGAACGCTCTTCGTCGATCCGGAACGGGCGCGGTTGATGGGAGAGGCGGCGAGCGAAATCTGCCGTCAAGGGAAGGGCAGTGCGGCGCGTCATGCTCGCGCCATCGCTGCGCGTTTGCCGGCGTTGGGCTGACGCGTCGGGCTTACTCGACGCCGCGCGTCTGCAGATGCTGGATGATCGTCTGCACCGTGATGAGTCGTCCGAGGTCGGATGGCGCCGGATGCGCCGGCAGTCGATCCCATCGGTAGTCGGGTTGCCGCACCTTCAGCTGTGCGATCGAGGCGTCGATCGTCTCCTGGCTGGTGCGGTCGATCGTGCCGTCCCACAACTCGCTTTCACGAACCTTGATGTTGAAGGCCGTTTCGATTCGAAAGAGGATGTCGAGAAAGTCGATGGACTCGGCGCCCAGATCGTCGATGAGCGAGGCCGACGGCGTCACGCGCTCAACGGGTACGTTCAGGGCTTCGGCGACGATCGTGGCGACGCGATGCGGCATGTCTCCGGAGGTCATGGCGACGAGAATATCTCAGACCGTGAGGCTCATGCCGCCATCAGCGACGAGCGTCTGCCCGACCATCCAGTCCGAAAGCGGAGAGCACAGGAACAAGACGATGCGCGCGATGTCGTCGGCCGTGCCGAGCCGGTGTGACGGCGTGCGGCGAATGGTGTCGGCGGCCAGCTGCCCGAATCCCGGGTGCTGACGGACCGACGGCAAATCCAGCAGCCCGCCGGCCACGGCGTTGACATGAACGCCGCGTCCGGCGAGTTCGACGCCGAGATACCGCGTCAGCGCCTCGAGGGCGGCTTTCGATACGCCGACGGCGCCGTACTCCGGGATCACGCGCGCGCCGCCCAGGCTCGAGACCGCGACGACCCGGCCGCCACGTTGGGCGAGTGACGGCAACGCTTCCTGCACGCAGAGCAGCAGCGCCCGCGCGTTGACGTTCATCGTCAGGTCCCACTGGTTGGCGCGCACCTCATGCGCGGGCTTGAACGAACCGATCGCCGCGTTATGAACAAGGATGTCGATGCCCTCGCGCAGTGGTCCGGCAAACATCGCGCGAATGTCCTCCGGTTTCGTCAGGTTGGCGGGGGCCAGATCCGCGGAGCCGCCCGCATCGCGAATGGCCTGCTGCGTCCGAAGCGCCTCCGCCTCGTGCCTCACGTAGTTGATGACGACATGTGCGCCGTGGGCGGCGAGTGTCTGTGCCAGGACGGCGCCAAGCCCCCGCGATCCGCCGGTGACGAGCGCGCGGCGGCCGGTCAGATCCAGAAACGAGTCGTATCTCATGAGTGAGTGTCTCCCTTGCGACTGAGGTTCGCCGCCGGCGTCGGCGCGAAGCACGCCCGCAGGTCTTTGCCTGTATAGGTCTCTTCAGTGCCGTCAGGCCGGGTCTTCCATCGCCAGTGAATCCATCGCCATTGCAGTGGATCTTCGCGAATCCATTGCTCCAGCACCGAGGTGATCTGCTGAGTCACCGCGCCAATCGAGTCTGGCTGTGACACTGGTTCAATGCGTGCGAGGCGGTAGAGGTATCGCCCACCCGGGCGTCTGACTGCGGCGCTCACCACAATCAAGCTCCCGGTTCGCGCGCTGAGCAGCGCCGCGGTCCGGTGCGTCGATGCCGGGCGGCCAAGGAAATCGGCCCAGACGCCTTTGTAGCCTGCGTTCTCGTCGAGCAACAACGCGACGTTACTCCGTCGTTCGAGCTGCGCCACGGCGGCGGCGGCACCGCCATGCTTGCCGATAAACGGGGCTTGCGACGGCCGCGTCCGGCGCAGAAGGTATTCCACGAACGGGTTGTCGATCCGACGCATCAACACGGCTCCGTGGCCCATCCGCAGGCCCGCCGCCGCCACCGTCATCTCCCACGAGCCGAGGTGCGCGGTGACCAGCACTTTCGGGCGTGGGTCGTTGACGATCTGCTGATGCAACTCCGCGTCTTCGATGTCGAACAAATGGTCCCATCCGGCTGATCCGCCGGCAAAGCGTCGAGAGAACTGCAGACCCTCCGCGAGCGCCTGTCCCAGGCTGCCAAAGACCCGAATGGTCTGTTGGCACGCCTCGGCGCGGGACATCGCCGGGCCGTAGATGTTGCGCAAATTGATCTGGCTCGCCCGACGGCCCACGGGGTACACGACGAACCCCGCATAGCCATACCACCGGCCAATCGTCAGGGCAGCGCGCCACGGCAACCACCTGAGCGGCGCCACCAACACGATCACCACGAACGCCACCACCGCGTGGCCGGCAAGTTTGACCCAGTGCGCCAAGGTCAGGATCCCTCCGGTCGTGACGGTCCGGCGGTGGCCAGGAAAAGCGCCGCCAGCAGACCACTTGTTGCCGCGCATGACGCAAACAGGGTCGCGAAGCCCAGCCACGGCTGGGTGACGATCGGAAGATTGAAACTGGCCAGCACGACCGTGACGGCGAGGGCGATCGACAGGGCAATCGCGACCTGCAGCAACTGTCCGGCTTCGCGTGATTGGCGCGCGAGGCCTCGAGCCGAGCGAAGCGTCAGTCCAACCAGGATCGAAAACACTGGGCCGTAGAAGGCGAGACGCTGCACGACCTCGGCACGCGGGCCCAGCACGGCGTGGACCCGCGCGAAGCTGGCGGCCAACCAGGACGTTGACGGCTCGACCGCGAACAGCAATAGCAGCGGCGCGCCGACACGCCGCGCGATCGTCATGCGTTCCCGGCCGTTCGACCGCAGCAACGCGGCCACGCAGAACGCCACCGCAGCCGCGCCCTTCACGAGGATCCACGTGGAGTGAATGTTCACGAAGGCGCCGAACCCGATGACTCGAGAGTCCCAGCCGACCACGCCCGCGCCGAGCACGAGCCCATCCAGTAACAGCACTGGCTGCGCGAGGGGATGTCGAGCCACGGACCATGCGAGCGCGGCCAGTGCATTGGCCGGGCGCGCGGCCCGCCAGGCGAATACTGACGCCTGGATCAGCGGCACCGAGAGCAGCGTGGCGAACTGGGCGAACGTCAGGTCGACCTGTCGGAACATCAGGAACTGCACGGCGTACGATGTGATCACGGCCAACGGAGCCAACGCGAGCCAGTACTTGAAGACGCGGCCCATCAGGCCCCCGCTCGCTCGAGGACGATCCGGGCAACGCGGGCGAGCGTGCCCGTGCGTTCGACGTGGGCGCGCACCTCTCTGAGCGCCAGCCGCATCTCTCGCTGCGGGACGTCGTCCGGGATCAACGCCACCGCCGCCCGGGCGATGACCGGCGCCGTTACCCGCCGTTGGCTGAACTCCGGCACCACGGGCCGGCCCAGGATGAGGTTGGGCAGGGCGATCGTCTCGCCCGCCATCAGTCCCGTACGAACACAGGCGCGAATGATCAGGTACGTCATGCGCGATGTCTGGTACGCGATCACCATCGGCGCGCCGACCAATGCCGCTTCGAGTGTCGCCGTTCCGGAACACGACACCATCACATCGGCCGCGCGCATCACCATGTGGCTGTCGCCGGAGATGCGAATGTGATGGCCGTTTGGCGTACACAGCGTGTCATCGTGGCCTGGGGCGCCCTGCCTGGACAGCGCCGCCACCAGTTGCACGGCTGGCACGCGGGCGCGAATCAGATCGGCGGCGGCGAGCAGGATGGGACCCAGCCGCTCAATCTCACGCGCGCGGCTTCCAGGCAGGATGGCGACGACCGGATCCGATGGCGCAAGTCCCAATGCACGTCGGGCGGCCGTCCTGTCGTCCGGGGTTGCCGGGTGCAGCACGTCGGCGAGGTAGTGGCCGACAAACTCGGTGGCGACACCGGCGCGCTCGTAGCACCGCGCCTCGTCGGGAAAAGAGGCCAACACCAGATCAAAGGATGGTGCGATCAGCCGCGCCAGCGACTGCCAGATCCACGTCTGCGGCGGGAAGAACGCGATGGTCGGGATGCCCATCGCGCGAAATGACCGCCCGAGCACGACATTGAACACATCGTTGGCGATGAGCACGGCGACGTCTGGACGATGCGCCCGCACGTGCCGCTTCGCTCTGCGATACACGCCGATCGCGGATGGTGCCATGGCCAAGCCCTCGCTGACACCGATGGCCCCGATGTGGTCGGCCGGCGCGATCACGGTCGCGCCGGCCTCGACCATTCGCCTGCCGCCGAGGCCGTCCACGGTCGTCAGCGGGTCGGCCGCACGCAACTCGTCGATCAATCTGGCCGCGACGATGTCCCCCGAAACCTCGCCGGCGCTGATGAAGATCCGCGGGCCCGTCCGCGCGGCCGTCATCGCTCTGACCGCCCGCGGAAGAGGCGTCGCCAGCCCGCCAGCGCGGCCGCCTGCACGAGAGGCACAGCGAGCATGGCGGCGATCGTGGGCCGGTCGAGCGCGAACGCGTGGAAGATCAGCCAGCGGCAGGCGAGCACGCCGAGGGCGTAAGAAAGCAGCAGCGCCATCAGCGGCGAACGGAGCACGGACATGGTCAGCGGTCCGTTGCCAGAAGCGCCGCTGGGCCGTTCAGCCGTTCGAACGTCGCACGGCCCCAGGCGTCGAGCGATGCGGAACGCTCGGTGGTCAGATCGAACCGGAACAATTTGAACAGCAGGCGCGCATCCGCGGCCGGCTCACCCGACGCGCGCACGGTCGCCATCACTTCGTAGGTATCGTCGCGCGATGCGGTCAGCGTGGCCTCGATCGCAAGCGCTTCATCGGCGTTGACGAGACGACGAAAGTTCGCGCGGTCGATGCGGGCGATCAGGGGCCAGCCGGAAAAGTCGCACGTCGCCGCGATCAGCCAGCCGGCGGTCTGGCACATGGTTTCGGTCAGGAGCACGCCAGGAACGATCGGCTGGCCGGGGAAATGATCCGCGAACAGTTCGAGGCCGGAGGGAAACGTGGCGATGGCCTGCGCCCGGTGGCCGCGTTCGATCTTGATCAACTGGTCGAGCAGGACGAAGCGCATGGCGCGGAGGCTACTCGGTCACGGTGGTGTCGTCGCCTTCGAGCGCGGCCACGCGGCGCTCCAGCGAGCGCACCAGACGACGAAGTTCGGGCAGATGCGCGATGATTGGCAGCGCCCGCGCAGCGATCTTGGAGTCGACTGCGGGTGCGCCGAGCAGCCGCGCGCCGGGCGCCACGTCGCGCGTGACGCCGGCCTGCGATCCGATGACCGCATGGTCGCCGATCTTCACGTGGTGGAGGATGCCGGCCTGGCCGGCGATCGTGACGTAGTCGCCGAGTTCGACCGAACCGGACAGACCCACCTGGCTGACGATCACACAATGGCGTCCGATGGTGCAGTTGTGGCCCACCATGACCTGGTTATCGATCTTCGTACCCCGGCCCACCCGCGTTTCGTGCAACATGGCGCGATCGATCGTGGTGTTGGCGCCAATCTCCACGTCATCCTCGATCACGACGGTGCCGATCTGCCGGATCTTGCGATGACGAAACGGCTCGCCGGTCGACTGACCGTCGGCGATCGGCTCGGGGACATACCCAAATCCGTCCGCACCGATCACCGCGCCAGCGTGCAGGATCACGCGGCTGCCGATGCGCACGCCGTCGTAGATGTGCGCGCCCGAGTAGATCAGACAGTCGTCGCCGATGACCACGTCGGCACCGACCGTCGCGCCGGCGCGAATCTCGGTGCGGTCGCCGACGCGGGCGCGATCGCCGATGCAACACCCCGGCCCGACGCTGGCGCTGCCCGCAATGTCGACGTCATCGCCGAGAATGGCCCGCGCCGAAATGCCGGCCGGCCGCCGCGCGACGGGCACGAGCAGATCGACGGCCTGAGCCATCGCGAGCGAGGCCTGTGGTACCCGGATGACGGCCATGCCGCCGGGCGTCTCGAAATCCTCGGAGAGCAACACGGCGCCGGCGGCCGAAGATCGCAATTCGTCGCGACGTTCGTTTGACGCAATGAAGATCAGATCTGACGGCCCGGCGTGGGCCGGCGTGCTGACGCCGGTCAGCACGCGAGACCCATCGCCCGAAACGACGGTCCCGCCGAGACGCGCGGCGAGATCACTGACGGTGAAGGTCATGCCGGCACGCCTTCCATCGCGGCCGTTCGCTTCGGCGCTGGGGTGCGGCTCGCGGCGAGAATCAGCAGGAGAGGAACGGCCACGGCCCAGCCGCGAATCAGCAGCGCGGAGAAGGGGCGCATGCCCGCGGCGTGCATCCAGCCCTGCATCGCGAGAAACGCAAACTGTGAGGTAAGAAGCGCGGCGGCCGCGATGGCCCATCGCGCCCGAATCGCGCGGGACCGCTGAATCGCCCATGCCGCGGCAAAGAGTGCGAGTTGGTAGATCGGCAAGACCACCATGGCGCCCTGCACATCGCCGTCGCCGGCGACGGGCGTCAACCCCGGCGGCACCGGCAGGTGTAACGCGTGGAGCAGGTTGGACCATCCCTGCGCGAAGCCCAATCCGAGCGCAGCGGACCCGACGGCCGCAATCGCCGCCGCGGCGAGAGCCACCGCGACCGCATGCGTACGCGAGCGCTCGCCTCGCCACCACAGCGAGGCCGCGACGAGCGCGACGACGCCCGCAAGGATCTGATTGAAGGCGTGCGTCAGGATCAACGTGGTGCCCAGCACCAGGGCTGGGAACGCCACGGTGATCAGCCGGAGCACGGCCAGCGTGGCAAACAGGGGGAGGCACGCGATAACGCCCAGCAGGCGCGCGCGCTGGCTGATCGCGGATGCGAACAGCGCGGCCAGGTAGAACGCGATGAGCGGTGTCGTGACGCACTCCGGCGTGATGAGATATTCCGTCCCGCGCGCGCGCAGGACGCGTTCGGTCACCGACGCGTCGGCGCCGAACGCGGTGAGCACGCGCGCGGCCGCGCTCGCGGCCCCGCGGGCGGCGTGGTCGAGCACCTGCATTTCGGTCAGCACGGGGACGACAACGGCGTAGGCGCCGAGCATCAACACCGACCAGAGCGCGAAACGCCGCGCGGCGGGGGACAGCACCCCGTCTCCGCGTTCGGCCATCCAGATCCACAGCACGACCCATCCCGCGGTGGCTGCGACGAGCAGCGTCGGCCAGACACTGACGTGCAGTGTTTGGAACCACATCGTCTGCGACGCACCGCCCAGAACCGCGATGCGCAGCACGTTGAGCGTCAGGAGCAGCGCGACGCCGATCGCGGCCCCGCTCAGGCGTCGGCGCCATGCGACCGGGTACGACAGCGTTGCGGCGAGGCAAAGGGCCATGACGTCAAGGCCGCTGCAACTGGGATCGACACTGACGGTGAGTGGCGCCGCGAGCAGGTAGCGCGCGGCCAGTTCGCCCTGCCAGCGCGAAAACGGCACCACGACGGCAGCACTTACGTGCGCGTTGGCGAGGAGCGCTTCGCCGACGAGCGTCCAGAGTCCCAGCGTCAGCAGGAATCGAAACAGCGTGGCGTGAGCGGAGCGCACCGAGGCCAGCATTTTAGCATCGGCTTTCAGCGGACAACCTTAACCGCCCATCGTCCGAGTTGACCGGGCCTTCGTGGGCGGCGGGCTTCAGCCCGCCGTACAGACCGCCGGGCTCAAGCCCAGCGGCGGTGAATGCGCCGGACCGGGCGCAACGCGCCGCTGCTCAGCCTGGAGACACCTCGGTGACAGTGATCACGCCGTCGCCGGTTCTCGCGCCCTGCGTGTGCGTGGTGCCGACACCGGACGAGTACGACGACCCGCCGCCCCCGCCGCCGCCATTCTCGGTGGTCGTGGGCGCAGCGCTACCGCCGCCGCCGCCGAAGTAACCGCCGCCGCCCCCGCCGCCTGCGGCCACTACGCTTGCCGCACCGGCGCCGCCTTGCAGCGACGCTCCGGCACCGCCCGCGCCGCCGCCGCTGCCGCCGGCGCTCGGCGTCCCGCCCGAGCCACCCTCGTTGCCGGAGAGCGCGCTCCCCGCACCGCCGTCGGCACCGTTGGTTGCGCCCCCGCCCGCGCCGCCGTTGCCGCCGGTCGAGAAACCGTTGCCACCGCCGCCGCCGCCACCCCCGGCAACCACGAGAACCGTGCTTCCGCGAAGAATGGCCGAATAGCCGCCGCCCCCGGCCGCGCCGACGGCGCCGGAACCTTGAGCACCCCCTCCGGGGGTGCCGCTCTGTCCACCGACGCGAACCGTCAGCGTTTCGCCGGGAGTCACGGTAATCGTTGTCTGAACCCGCCCGCCATTGCCGCCTGCGCCGCTCATGCCCGAGAAGCTCGAGCCTTGGGCGCCATACGCATCAACCGAGAGCACGGTGACCCCGGCCGGCACAACAAGGGACTGGTCCGTGGGGGCATAGTCGAACTGCTGCGTGAAGAGGGTATAGGTGAACGCGCCCAGCAGCGTCGCGGAGCCGCCGGGTGTGGTGACAACGACGTCCCTTGCTGCGCCGGCGGTGCCTGCCGGAGTCGCAGCCAATATCGTCGTGTCGGTTACTGCGGAGACCCCGGTCGCGGCGGCGCCTCCGATGGTCACGGCCGTGGCACCGGTCAGATTCGTGCCCGTGATTGACACGGGGGTCCCGCCGGCGGCGGGGCCGGTGGCCGGGCTGATCGAGGTGATCGTCGGCGCGGCGGCGTAGACGAACTGATCCGCGCTGCTCGTGGCACTGGTCCCGCCGGCGGCGGTGACGGTGACGTCCACCGTGCCGGTGCCGGCCGGCGACGTTGCGGTGATTTGCGTCGCGGAGTTCACCGTGAACGACGTCGCCGCGGTCGTGCCGAACTTGACGGCGGTCGCCGCGGTGAAATTGGTGCCCGTGATCGTGACGCTCGTCCCGCCGGCGGCGGGGCCGGTGGCCGGGCTGATCGAGGTGATCGTCGGCGCGGCGGCGTAGACGAACTGATCCGCGCTGCTCGTGGCACTGGTACCGAGGGAGGTCGTGACGGTGACATCCACGGTGCCGGTGCCGGCCGGCGACGTCGCCGTGATTTGCGTCGCGGAGTTCACGGTAAACGACGTCGCCGCGGTCGTGCCGAACTTGACGGCCGTTGCCCCGGTGAAATTGGTACCCGCGATGATGACGGTCGTTCCGCCGGCTGCCGGACCCGTGGCGGGGCTGATGCTCGTAACGGTCACACACGGATGGAGGGGGGTGCACGCACTTTGCGCGCTGGGGACAGCGACGCTGGCGACGACGGGGATCAGCGTGGCGCCCAACGTGGTGAACAAACGCCGACGGGTCATC
Source organism: Acidobacteriota bacterium (assembly GCA_021824055.1). Lineage (GTDB taxonomy): Bacteria > Acidobacteriota > Vicinamibacteria > Vicinamibacterales > SCN-69-37 > SCUN01. The sequence goes on along the minus strand of JAKALV010000031.1, from coordinate 10,120 downwards.
GTCTCGTCGATCTTCGGCAGGCCGGCAAGCAGGAGGCCGCTCTTATCCAGCTCGCTCAGCGCGAGTCGCACCAGATCCTCACCCTCGTCGTCGGGCGCTTCGGCTGTATCGTGCAGGATCTTGGCGATGTCTGCCGTTGTCCGTTTGCCGTCGGCTAGCCGCCAGACCAGCGCCGCCGTGCGATTAAGACGGTGAGCGTCATGCGACTGTTGATCGTAGATAACCAGTTCCTCGCCGACAGGCTGTGCGATGAGTTCGACTTTCCTGGACGTGGGGATCACGCGGTCTCTCCTATTGTCGGCGGCGTGAACGACGCTCGACGGAGCAGGTCCTCTGCCATCTCGAGTGCCTCGCCCCGCGGCCCCTCGAGCGTCACAGCCTCCTGCACCGTTCTTGCCAGCGTCGTCAGTACGTGTGCTGGATCGATCTGCGCCCTGACAGTGCTGGTGAGCAGCGCAACCAGCGCGGCGCCTGCCGACACGTCGGAGAGGTTCTGGGTCGTGCCCGGAACGTAGCGGGTCGAGATCACCATGCCGACGGGGAGTGGCTGCGAACCCAGCTCGCCGCCAATGTCGCCCGCGGTCACCCGGTCGACCCGGCCCGACTCACGTCGAAGCGTCAGTGGCTTCGAGAAGGGGTGGACCCGGCCCTGAGCGTCGAGCACAGCGTATTCATCCGAGTAGTACGTGGCTCCGGCCCGGACGAGGGCCTCCACCAATCGGGACTTGCCGGAGTAGCTGGCGCCCGGAATCAGGATCGCGCGTCCGTTCCACCCGACGGCCCCCGCGTGCACGAACGTCCAGCGCGGCGAGTGCTGCGCCACATCAAACCGAACGAGTCGCTCGAAGGCTTCGAGGGCTTCGCCTTCGTCGCGCGTCTCTGCCTCCAACTGCGTTCCGCCAAATACCCGCCAACGCACTTCGCGATGCGTTTCCATTGGATCCACTTCCTTGATGACCGAGTAGCGGATCGGATTGTCGCCCGGGCTGCTGCACGCGCGGGATCGCGGTGGCAGCCTGTCGAGCAGCTTTGGGAGGAGTGAAGCGTCGTTGACGCGAATGCCCATTCTCACGCCGAATGCTCGCGCCGAGGCCGTGGCTGCCCATCCGACCTCGGGCGTGCCAGCCACAGACCACGTTGGTCCGACTGGGATGGACATAAACGTGAACGAGAATACAGAACTCCATTGGCGGACGCAACAACTGGCGCGTGCGCAACGCCATTGCGGTCGGCAGCGGTGGAGTAGAATTCGAGGTCGACGCGCGTCGACCAGCATGATGAGTTCTTCCGACAACTCGGGTGTCAGGATTCACCCTACGGCCGTCGTCGACTCCGCCGCCGAGCTCGGCGTTGACGTCGAGATCGGACCGCACGTCGTGATCGAAGCGGGAGCCCGCATCGGTGACCGCACCCGAATCCGGGCATCAGCCTACATAGCATCAGTCTGCGAGATTGGCGTCGATTGCGACATTCACATGGGCGCAGTCCTGGGCGACGTGGCGCAGGTGCGCGGCCTCGACGGCGCCGGTGGCTGCGTCGAGATCGGCGCCCGTGCCGTCATTCGCGAGCATGTGACCATTCATCGCGCCAGCCGGCCAGGCGAGCGGACAATCGTTGGCGCGGACGTTCTGTTGCTGGCCGGATGCCACGTGGCGCACGATTGCCGCGTGATGGATGGCGTGACCATCGCCAACGGCGCGTTGCTCGGCGGGCACGTCACGGTCGGCGAGGGGGCGTTCCTGTCCGGCAACGTCGTGATTCACCAGTACGTCAGGGTCGGCGCGCTCGCGATGATCGCCGGTCAGTCCCGGGTGACCAAGGACGTTCCGCCCTATGCGATGGTCGTCGGCGATACCGAGGTGTGCGGCCTGAACGTGGTCGGGATGCGCCGCGCCGGGATGTCGGCGGCCCAGCGTCAGAATGCCAAGCACGCGTACACCGTGGTGTACCGGTCGCGGCTCAACGTGTCACAAGCGGCGGCACGACTGCGCACCTTGCCGGCGAACGACGAGATCGCTGCGTGGTTGACATTCATCGAGGCATCGGAGCGCGGCCTCGCGAGTGCACGCAGTCGAAGCAGTGCATCAAGTCGGATCCACGACGACTCGGATTCGTAGCCGCTCACTTCGCTCGATGCTCGGCGCCGGACCAGTAGACGACCAGGCTGAACGCCGTTGCTTTCGTGTAGTTGATCCCCTCGATGCGGCCGGCGGGCCGGTAGCGCAGGCGCGTCGACGCCGCCTGACCGGCGAAGCGGTCCGCGTCCGCCGTGTCCACGAACGCAAATCGGCACGGCCCAGCCGACAGAAAGCCGACGGCGCCAAAAATGTCCGTGGCCTTGGTCTCCGTGCCGGCCAGAAACACCAGGCTCGGCTCGTCAAACGTAAACGACGTCACCGCGCGGCGCTCGGCGCAGCCGCTCGCTTCCAGGAGCTCGGCGAGCGCTGCGCTTGGGAACACCGCCCGCAACCTCGGCACAATGACCCCAAAGACGCCGGCTGACATGAGGAGTGCCGCCATCACACCGAAGAGCAGCGCGCGCTCGGCGCCACCACGGGCGAGGTGACGCCACCCCGAGATGCTGATGGCCACCGCGACGCCAGGGAGAAGCCAGACCAGCGGGCTCCACTGGTGGCTCATCATGATTAGTGCGGCGATGCTGAGCGCGCCGACCAGCGTTGGGAGTACGGCCCCCCAGATGGCTCCCCGCACGAGCCATGGCCGTCGTGACAGCTCGCGCGCGTCCACGACGCCGGCGATCAGCATGGCGACGCTTGGGTACAGCGGCAGCACGTAGTGGGGAAGCTTTGTGCCTGCCAACTCGAACACGGCCCAGGACGGAAGCAGCCACGCGAGCAGAAACGCGGTGGCCGGAGTACGCCGCGCGGCAAGAACCGCCGGGGCGGCCAGGCCGGCCAGCGCACACCCGGGCCAGAACGTCACCCAGAACAGCGCGAGGTAATACCCCGGCGGGCCGTTGTGGCCTTCCATTCCCTGGAGCATCTTCGGAAGGATGTCCTCCGCCCACGCCTCAGGGAAAGCGCTGCCCGACTGCGAATAGATGAACAGAAACCAGGGCAGGGTCAACGTCGTGAGCCAGACGAGGCCGGCAACGGGCCGGAGGCCGAGTAGCCACTTGACCGAACGGTCGCGGATGGAGAGCATGATCGCACACAGCCCGGCCACCATGAGAATGACCGGTCCCTTGAGCAACGCGCCGGCGGCCAACGCTGTCCAGAAAGCCGCCGCCGACGTCCAGCGCCCCGGGGCACTCTGCGGCCGTCCGTGGCTCGACAAGTACACCCGCGCCAGCGCCCCCATGGCGCCCACCGTTGCGAGAAGAAGCATGGCGTCCGTGGTCGCCAGGCGCGCCTCGATGCCGAGTACGGCGCAACTGACCATCATCAAACCGGCGAGAACGGCAGCGCGCCGGGAGACGAGCGCGAGTGCCGTCCAGTAGGTGAGCCAGACCGCGGCGATCGCGCCGGCGAGCGACGGCAGACGGTAGAGCCAGATGGTGGTGAGCGCGTGACGAAATCCGACCGCGCGCGCTGCGAGCACCGTGGCGGCTTGCATCCAGTAGATTCCGGGCGGCTTCCGGTACCGCGGGGCGTCGCGAAACCGGATGTCCGCGTAGTTGCCGCTTTCGATCATCTGCTTCGTGGACTGCGCGAACGTCGCCTCGTCGCGGTCTACGGGTGGAATCGCGAAGAAGCCGGGCAGGAAACTCAGCAGCGCGACGGTGACCAGAAGGATCAGGGCTCGAGTGTGGGACCGCGCGGCCGCGTCGATGATCGCCTCAGGCATGTGTCACCGAGATCCTACGCTGAAGCGGCCGCCGGCCGGTCCTTGCTCGCCGAGCGGCCATTCGGCGACACTCCGGAATTCTGATGAAGAAGAAGCTGATCCTTCGGAACACGTTCTTCGGGAGATCCGTCCGGTTCCCCGCTTCGACGGCGACCTCGTCGAGGTGGATGCCTTCGGAGGCCTCCCGGCCTCCGGTCGCGCGGCGGGCTGAAGCCCGCCGCCTACGTACAACCAGCGGCGGGCTTCAGCCGTGCGGTTTCCGCGGCTTGGTTTCTGCCCTTGTTTCTGCCTTCTGCCTTTCTACCAGTCGTACCCGATCCAGAACGTGAACTTGGCCTTGCGCAGCGCCGCGCTGCCGCCGCTGAACTGGTAGCTGGCGTCTTCCCACGCCCTGTTGAACATCGTCCGCCACGACCAGTCGAAGTGCATCGGGTAGCCGAGGATGAACGTTTCCAGACCGAAGCCGTACGACGCACGGGCGTCGACGAGGCGCAGGCCGGTGATCGGCTGCGCCGGGCCGTAGATCGGCGTGATGCCGCCGGTGACCGGGTCGAACGTGTAGTCCACGATCGGCGTGAACGTCGAGTCTTTCCGCGTGAAGATCGTGAACGGCGTGCCGTTCAGCCCCGCGCCCCCGATGTCGAAGAAGAAATTGCCGCGGATGCCGCCCACCTGGCCGAACGGCGTGAGCATCGCCTCGACGATGGGGAAGCGCAGCTGCGCGTTGGCGTAGAAGGCTTTCTGCCCCAGGAAGCTGAGGTAGTCGTACCCGTGCAGGTCGGCGTTGCCGCCGAAGTAGGTGAAGTCGGGGTTGTCGCCCCAGCTCTTGAAGCCGCGATAACGGACGGCCAGCAGTCCCGTGGTGGCGATGCGCATGTAGCGGCGCGCCTCGACGTCGATCGTCTGCCGCGAGAGGAAACTGCCGAAGCTCGGCGCCATCGTGTAGGACAGGCGCTCGGTGCTGCCCGCCAGGGGGCCGAATTCGCGGAACACCGTGGTCTCGCGCGTGAGCCCCACGCCGAGCGGCAGCATCGAGCCGTTGCGGAACAGCGTCGTGCCGTACTGCCGCTGCTGGTAGTCCTGCGCGAGCGCGCTGAGCGTGGGATCGTCGTACGACTCGGCGATGTGCGAGATGCCGCCGGTCACCTCGACGCGCGTGTACCGGCTGAGCGGGTAGATGCCGAAGAGCGTCGCGCCGCGCTGGGTGCGCGAGCCGATCGACAGGCTGCGGTCGACAAACGGCGCCAGCGCGGGATCGTAGAGCGCGGCCGTGATGCCCGCGCCGTAGAAGAATGATTCCTGCGAGTAGGCCTGGAACGCGTACTGGAACCGGCGCTCGATGTTCGTGTACCCGAACGCGAAGGTCCGGTACGTGGACAGCGATGACGCATAGAAGTTCATCTGCTTGTCGCCGAGCACGTCGGTGAAGGTCAGGTCCGTGCCGCCGTAGAAATTGCCGCCGCTCGTGACGCCCAGATTCACGCCCGGCCGCGAGTCGAGCGAGAACTTCTCGAACGCGCGCTTCGGACGGATGTTCTTGCGCACCAGCGTGTGACTGAGCGGCGCCTGGAAGTCGATCACCGGACCCGGCGCGCCGAAGTCGCTCGTGTTGGCGGTGGCGACCGGCTTCTGCCGGTCGAGGATGTGGATGCCGTTCTCACCCTTGTAGTACGAAATGAACGCCGTCTTCATCTGGTTGTTCTGGCGGATCGCGATCGGCGACACCGTGCCCGTGGCCGCGTCGGTCCACTGCGTGAGCGCGCCCGTCCGCAGGTCCAGCGTCCAGACGTTGGGCACCATGCCGTTGCGCGCCACCTCCGGCGTGATCGGCTTGGTGGGGTCGGCCGCCGTCGACGTGAAGACGATCGTGTTGGGGTCCATGAACTTGGCACCGGTGTCGTCGTGCGTGCCGAACGTCAGCTGCTTCTTCGTGCCCGTGGCCAGATCGATCTGGAAGAGCTTGTCGTTGCCGCTGATGCGCGCGGTGTAGATCAGGCTCCGGCCGTCGGGCGCGAACACGGGCGAGTAGTCCGCGAACGCGTCCTTCGTCACATTGGTCAGGGCGCCGGTGGCCAGATCGATCACGTAGATGTCCGTCACCGCCTCGGAGATCGCCGAGAAGGCGATCCGCGTGCCGTCCGGACTGAACGCCGGCGATTCGGGCATGTCCACCGTCTTCATCTCGATCCGGCGCGTGATCCGGCCCGTGGCCACGTTCTGGAGAATCAGCGTCTTCTGCTTTTCCGTGCGGACGAAATACGCGAGCTGATCGCCCACCGGCGCCCAGCTGATCCACGGCACGAGGTTGCCGCGCAGGCCGCCGGCCGTGGCGATGTACTCGAAGCCGCGGCTCTCGTCGAAACCGCTCGTCAGGTTTCGCACGACCTGGCCGTCCTTGGCCGAAATCAGAATGATGTCGAGCTCCTGGTCCTTCCGGTTGCCCGCGACCGCGGCGATCAGATCGCCCGACGGCGACGGCTCGATCGAGGCCACCGTCACGAACGGCGTCTTGTCGCGTTTCGGCGCGAGGTTCCTGCCGTAGTCCGACGGCAGTTCCTTGTCGCGGAACGGCTTGAACCGTTCCTTCAGGTAGCGCTCGAACGCGTCGTCGAAATCCTCGGGCTTGAGCTTCAGGGCCTCCTCGTAGGCGCTCTCGCCGCCGCCGATCACGCTCTTGCGCAGCGAGAACAGAAACTGGCGAAGGCCGTCCATGCCCCAGCGGCTCTGGATGAACTCGAACGTGGCGTGGCCCATGGAGTAGGGCAGGCGGCCGGACATCGGCTCGCTTTCGAGATTGCTCATGTTCGGCACGTTGTCGGAGATGGCCGCGTCGCGGACCTGCATCAGGTCCAGCGGATTCCAGCCGCCGGCCATGAAGTCGGCCAGCCCCTCATCCACCCACAGCGGCAGCCCGCTGCTCACCAGACCGCGCGGGATGATGTCGAACTCGAAGACGTGCGTCAGCTCGTGGGTGATCGTGTGGTAGAGCTGGTCGGGCGGTTCGTCGAGGGGCAGCACCATGCGGTCGCGGCCCGGTTCGGCAAACGCCAGGACGCCTTCCGGCAGCTCGTCTCCGGAAATGTTCTGCTGCTGGAATTCGCTCTGTGTCTTGAACAGCACGAGCGGAATGCGGAAGGCCAGATCGTGCTTCAGCTCCGAGCTGACGTGCTGATAGGCGCTCTCCGCGTATCCGGCAACCCGCTGCAGATGCGGCTCGATGTCCGGGTAGTAGAAAATTTCGAAGTGATCGGTCGTGTAGATCGACCACTTGAACGTGTCGTACTTCACCCGGTTCTTCCCGTAATATGGCACGAATGGTGTCTGCGCGCCGGCAACCGTGGGCAGGAGATCCGCGCCGGCGAATGCAAGCAGGCCGGCGAGAAGGGGCATCATGCGCAGCGTGCGCATCCGCATACAGTCACCTCGAGGAAGCGGCCGGGACGTCACCGCGACGCGCCAACGCTCACTTTTCCGCATCTTATAGCAAAGAGCATGCCCCCTCTGACCGTCGTCGGCGGAGGACATATACTGGCGGCCGGGAATAACGCCGCCGGTATCCGTGTTCAGCTCAATGATGGCTACCGCAGCGGCCTCCCTCTTCATGGTGCTAGGCAGGCGAGCGCGTTTTGCGGACGACGGAGAGAGCGCCTTTGAGCGCGAAGCGCTCGCGTGGATTGACGGGCTTTACGGGGCCGCGCTCCGGCTGACCCGAAATCCGGCCGACGCCGAGGACCTGGTCCAGGAAACCTACGTGAAAGCCTTCAAGTCTGCCGGGAAATTCAAGGCCGGCACCAACCTGCGGGCCTGGCTGTTCACCATCCTCCGAAACCACTTTCTGAACGACCGGCGCCATGAGAACGCCAACCCCGTAGAGGTCGACAGCGAGGCTGTTGAGCGGATGGCCGCGGATGCCTCATCGGCCGGCGAGACCGCCGAAGACGCCCTGATCCAGCGGGCCTCTGACGACCAGGTGCGCGCCGCGCTGGAGGCGGTGCCCGAGCCGTTTCGCGAAGCGGTGTGGCTACGGGACGCGGAAGGATTTTCGTACGTCGAAATCGCAGAGATGTTGCGGGTGCCCGCCGGCACGGTCATGTCCCGGATTTCCCGGGGACGCCGACTGCTGGCGGCGCGACTGAGTGAGACGGGGCCGCGCTGATGTCGATGAACTGTCGCGATTGTGAGTCGCAGCTGACGCCGTTTGTTGACGGGGAGCTGACCGAGGCGACCGCGGCGTCGTTGGCGGCCCACCTCGCCGCATGCCCCGATTGCCGCTGCCGGGCACAGCTGGAGCGCATGGGGCGGCGTTTGGTGCGCGAGCGCGCGCCGCGTCTGGCCGCCGTGGCGCCAGCGTCGCTGCGCTCGTCGGTACGCCGACTCGCGCCGCCGCCACGCCGCCGGGTTCGTCCCCTCTGGGTGGCGGCCGGTGCGGCGGCCATCATCGTCGTGGGCGTCGGGCTCGTGGGGGTCGCCGGCGTGATCCGGCCGATCCCGGTCTTCGCCGCGCAGGCCACGCTGGACCATCTGAAGTGCATGCGCCTGGGACCGACGACGACAACGTCGGATGCCCGCGCGTGCGAGGTATCGTGGCGCGCCTGGCAGGGATGGAAGCTCGACGTGCCGACCGGGCAGCACGGCGCGGGCCTGCGACTGCTGGGCTACCGGCGCTGCGTGGTCACCGAAGGGCGAATCGCGCATCTTCTCTACGATTGGCACGGCGAGATCGTGTCCCTGTTCGTACTGCCGGACGGCCCGAAAGTGGGGCACGCGGAGCTTGAGATGTTCGGTCAGGACGCAGTACTGTGGACAAGTCACGATCACACGTACGCGCTCGTCGGGCGCGGGGATCGTGCGGCGATGGCCGCGATGGCGTCCTCCCTCGAGCAGGAGCTCGCGGCGGGCCCCAGGCGGGCCGGTTCAGGACTCTGATGTGTTGAGCATGCGCATGGGCCACTTCCGTTGGTTTCGAGTCTCGCTGATCGCCTTGGCGATTGGCGTGCTGTGGCTTGGACCCGCCGCGTGTTCCAAGAACGTCGCGCCGCCCGAGGACATGGGCCCGCCCGTTGCCGCCGGCCAGGCCGTGCCCGGCTCGACGCCGGAGAGCGTCGATCGCGCCGGTCAGCCCGTCGATTTCAACTTCACGCTGAAGGACATGAACGGCGCCACGGTGCAGCTGGCCAGCTACAAGGGCCGCCCGCTCGTAATGAACTTCTGGGCCACGTGGTGTCCGCCCTGCAAGCTCGAGATTCCGTGGTTCATCGAGCTGAAGAAGAAGTACGCCGGCCAGGGGCTGGAGATTCTGGGCGTGTCGATCGATGATCCGGCGCCCGACCTCAAGGTGTTCGCGGCCGAGTACAAGATGAACTACCCGGTGCTCCTCGGGCTGGATCAGGACAAGATGCTCGAGACGTACGAGGCGGAAGTGTCCGTGCCCGTCACGTGGTTCATCAAGAAGGACGGCACCGTGCAGTCGCGGAACATCGGCATCAACACGCGCGAGTTCTTCGAATCGCAGATCAAGGCGCTGTTCTAGCCATGCGGCCCAAGCGTCACGCCGTGACCTCCGCCCGCCTCGCCTGCGGCTGCACGCTGGGCTTCCGTGACGGCCAGCCCGGCAGTCCGGTCACCGTGGTCGTCACCGCGAAGGGCGCCGCGTGCGCGTTGTCGATTCATGTGGCCGGCGTTCCAGTCTACGACCACCGCGAAGCGCTGCGGCCCGCCACGCGCCCGCTGCCGCCGCTGCAGACCGATTTTGAAGAAGAGAATTAGACGGTAGGGTGTCAAGGAGCCAGGGTGTCAGGGCACCAAGGTGCTGGTGCGCTGGTGCGCGGTGCCAGGTGCTCGCGCTGGTGCGCTGGTGCGCGGTGCCAAGTGCTCGTGCGCGGTGCGAGGTGCCAGGTGCTCGCGCTGGTGCGCGGTGACGCCGCACCCTCGCACCCCGGCACCGCACCCTCGCACCCCCGCACCCCCGCACCCTCGCACCAGCACCCTCGCACCCTCGCACCAGCACCTTGGTGCCCTGACACCCTGGTGCCTTGGCACCTTCAATCAGCGCTCGACCTTCACGAAGTCGATGAACCCCTTGTCGACGTCCGTGTGAATCAACTTCACCCGTAGTCGGTCGCCAACGTCCATGCCGTGATGGCCCTGCACGAGCATGCCTTCGATGTGCGGCGTGAGCACGCGCACAAACGTGCCCTTCGGTCCCGCGCCGGTGACGATGGCGTCGAAGATCCCGCCGAGGCGCGTGGTCATCGCGACGGCCGCGATGCGCTTGGACATGTCGCGCTCCACTTTGCGCGCGGCGTCGGCCTTC
>JAKALV010000286.1 GCA_021824055.1 Acidobacteriota bacterium | reverse complement strand
AAGTCGTCCACGGCTGAGGCCTCGACGGAGGCGTTCTGCAGGAGAAAGCTCGAGACAGCGAAGAGCATGATAGACATCGCCGGCATCGAGGCCCGGATGTGCGCTGGCCACGGCGTGCGCACGCTGCCACAAAGCTTCCGAATGCTGAGCCCACGCTTGCTGCTCGTTGCTCAGCGGGCTCAGCGGGCTCAGTGGCCTGAAATCCTCGGGCGTGAGATCCACGGCTTCATTATAGACAGGCCGGTGGGCGAGCGCTCGGTCGTGAAGGTGGATGGGGCGGGCGCCAAGACGCGGTTAGATGGTGCCGAGGGACAGAATCGAACTGTCGACACTACGATTTTCAGTCGTATGCTCTACCAACTGAGCTACCTCGGCACTGTAGGGCGGGCGCAGTGCAGATTGAACGTCAAGCATATTTCACGGACCGCGCCAGATCAAGGCATCACCAGCCGTCAGTAGTTGGGCAGTTGGGCAGTGAGGCAGTTGGGCAGTGAGGCAATGGGGCAGTCAAAAGACAGAAGGGAAAAGGATCTTCATTGCCCCACTGCCACATTGCCCCACTGCCTCACTAACAGGTCGCGCTACTCCGATGTCTGCGTCGCCGGCGGCACCAATCCCATTTCGATCCGCAGCTTCTTCTCGATGTCCGCCGCGACCGCGGGATTCTGCTTGAGGAACTGCTTCGAGTTCTCACGGCCCTGGCCCAGGCGCTCGCTGCCGTACGAGAACCACGTGCCGGACTTCTCAATAATCTTGCGTTCGACGCCCTGATCGAGCAGGTCGCCTTCGCGCGAGATGCCTTCGCCGTACATCATGTCGAACTCGGCCTCGCGGAAGGGCGGGGCCACCTTGTTCTTCACGATCTTGACGCGCGTGCGGCTGCCGACCACGGTCTCGCCATCCTTGATGGCGCCGATGCGGCGGATGTCGATGCGGACCGACGCGTAGAACTTCAACGCCCGGCCGCCCGTGGTGGTCTCCGGGTTCCCGAACATCACGCCGATCTTTTCGCGCAACTGATTGATGAAGATCAGCGTCGTCTTCGACTTCGACACCACGCCGGTGAGCTTGCGCAGCGCCTGCGACATGAGCCGCGCCTGCAGGCCCATCTGCGCCTCACCCATCTCGCCTTCGATTTCCGCGCGCGGCACGAGCGCCGCCACCGAGTCGACCACGACGACGTCCACGCCGTTGGAGCGGATCAGCACTTCGGCGATCTCGAGCGCCTGCTCGCCGTTGTCGGGCTGCGAGACCAGCAGGTTCTCGAGATCCACGCCGAGTTTCTGCGCGTACTTCGCGTCAAGCGCGTGCTCGGCGTCGATGAACGCGGCGACGCCGCCCATCTTCTGGGCCTGCGCGATGGTCATGAGGGTGAGGGTGGTCTTGCCCGACGACTCGGGACCGAAGACCTCGACGACCCGCCCGCGCGGGATGCCGCCGATGCCGAGCGCCCAGTCGAGGCTGATCGAACCGGTGGAGATCGACGGGATGACCGAATCCATGTTGTGCTGGCCCAGCCGCATGATCGATCCCTTGCCGAACTGCTTTTCAATCTGGCTGAAGGCCATCTCGACGGCCTTCGCGCGTTCCTTGTCACTGCGGTCGTTGCGGGCATCATCTTCACGAATGTCTCGAACCGGTTCTCGAACTGCCATGGGTTTCCTCGCTGAGGCACCGCCGCCGAAAGCGGCAACGGTGGCTGGGCCGAAATGGATACTAGGAGCGTGCCAGGCGAATGTCAAGCGAAAATGGGATGTCATATGGTATCTATCCTTCTGATTAATAACAGGTTACGGTGCTTGGCGACTTTCGCCTGAGGCCATGGCCGTGGTAATCATTGCCACGCCGCGCGCCCGAAAAGATGGCAATTCCTTTCACGCCAATCAGTGTCGGCGCGCCCTGTGACAGCATGGGTCACGCCGTATGCCGTCACCGGTGGGACACAGCCTCGCCGCCATCGCCGTGGGCTGGGCCGTGAACCGGCCCGCCGGGCCGAGGCGCGCGCTCGTGGCGCAGACCGCAACGCTCGCGGCGATCGGCATCGCGCCGGATCTCGATCTGCTCTGGGGTCACCACGAAGCGCAGACGCACAGCGTCGGCGCGGCGCTCGTGGTGGCGGCGATCGTGGCGTGGCGGCGCTGGCCGATCGGCGCGGATACGCGAGCACGCCTCTTCGTCGCGGCCTTTCTCGTCTACCTGATTCATCCGGTGATGGACGCGTTCGCGATCGACAACAATCCGCCCATCGGCGTGATGCTGTGGTGGCCGTTCAGCCACGCGTACGTGCACTCGTCGCACGCGTTCTTCGCGCCGATCTCGCGCTACTGGTCGCGGCCCGAGACGTGGCCGAACAATTTCATGGCCGCCGCGCACGAGATCCTCTGGCTCGCGCCGTTCGTGGCGCTCGCGTGGTTTGCGAGGACGTTAAAGAGACAAAGGGGCAAAGGGCCAAAGAGGCAATGAAGAACTCACTGACAGCCTGTCACTGAGCTCTTCATTGCCTCTTTGGCTCTTTGCCCCTTTGCCCCTTTAACTGGGCTCAGTAGTTGTAGAAGCCCTTTCCCGATTTCCGTCCCAGTTGCCCGGCCGCGACCATGCGGCGGAGCAGGGGACACGCGCGGTACTTCGGATCGCCGAGGCCCGTGTGCAGCACTTCGAGAATCGCCAGGCACACGTCGAGGCCGATGAAGTCGGCGAGCGTGAGCGGCCCCATCGGGTGGTTCATGCCGAGCTTCATCACCTGGTCGATCGCCTCCGGCGTGCCGACGCCTTCCATGACGGCGAAAATCGCCTCGTTGATCATCGGCATCAGGATGCGGTTCGCGATGAAGCCCGGGTAGTCGGCGGCTTCGACGGGAATCTTGCCGAGCGTCTTGCACAGCTCGGTGGCGGTGGCCATCGCCGCGTCCGAGGTCGCCTGGCCGCGGATCGTCTCGACCAGCGTCATGAGCGGCACGGGATTCATGAAGTGCATGCCCAGCACGAGCTGCGGCCGTTTGGTGAACGCGCCGAGCGTCGTGATCGAAATCGAGGACGTGTTCGACGTCAGAATCACATCAGGCCGCGTGATCGTATCCAGCGCCGTGAAGATCGCGCGCTTGATGTCGAGATTCTCGACCACGGCCTCGACAACGTAATCGCAGTCGGCAAGCTCTTCGATTCTCGATGCGGGTTTCAGCCGATTCAAGATTTCGATTTTCGATTCCGCCGAGATTTTCCCTTTTTCGATGAACTTCGAAAGGCTCTTGTCGATGGTCTTGATCGCGCGATCGATCGCCGGCGTGGAGGCGTCGTGCAGGCGGACGGTGAAGCCCGACTGCGCGAACACCTGCGCGATGCCGTTGCCCATGGTGCCGGCGCCGATGACGCCAACGGTCTTGATCTCGGCGGCCATCAGAGCAACTCCACGGCCAGCGCCACGCCGTTGCCGCCGCCGAGACACAGCGTGGCGACGCCACGCTTCTTGCCCTGACGCTTCAGCGCGTAGAGCAGAGTCGTGAGGATGCGCGTGCCGCTCGAGCCGATCGCATGGCCGAGGGCCACCGCGCCGCCGTGCACGTTCACGCGCGCCGGATCGATGCCGAGCTCACGGCACACCGCCACGGCCTGCACGGAGAAGGCCTCATTCAGCTCGAACAGGTCAACGTCTTCCAGCTTCCAGCCCGCCTTCGGCACCACCATGCGCACGGCCTCGACCGGCGTCATGAGCAGCAGCTTCGGATCGAGCCCCGACGTAGCCTGCGCCACGATGCGCGCCATCGGCTTCAGGCCGAGTGTGGAGGCGATGTCGGCGCCCATCACGACGACCGCGGACGCGCCGTCGTTGACTCCCGGCGAGTTGCCGGCCGTGACGCTGCCATCCTTCTTGAACGCCGGCTTGAGCTTGCTCAGGCCCTCGCGCGTCGTGTCTTCGCGAATCCCTTCGTCCTTGGTGATGACGATCGGATCGCCCTTCTTCTGCGGGATCGAGATGGGCAGGATCTCGTCCTTGAACCAGCCCTCGCGCGTGGCGTGCGCCGCCTTGCGGTGGCTGTCGGCGGCGAAGGCGTCCTGATCCTCGCGCGACACCTTATAGAGGTCGGCGACGTGCTCGCCCGTCATGCCCATGTGCACGTTGTCGTACGGATCCCAGAGGCCGTCGTGGATCATCGAGTCCACCAGCTTGCCGTCGCCCATGCGCAAGCCTTCGCGGGCGCCGCTCAGCAGATATGGGCAGTTGCTCATGGATTCCATGCCGCCGGCCACCGCGATGTTGATGTCGCCCGCGGCGATGGCCTGCTGTGCCAGCATCACGGACTTGAGGGCCGAGCCGCACACCTTATTAA
>JAKALV010000030.1 GCA_021824055.1 Acidobacteriota bacterium | reverse complement strand
GTTTCGATCTTTTGCCGCTCCGATGACACTCGAAATGACACTCGACGCGGCTCGCCATGCGCGTCGTGGACATGGCGCTCGTGGGGAATCTCTCGCAGGCGGCTCGTGCAGACGGTCAGGTGTCCGCGGTCGTTGAGTCACGCCGACGGCGTGATCAGCCGCGCAAGAGCGGGCAGCAGCCTTGGCAGGTCGTTGGTCACCACCTGCCAGACGATGTCCTCGTCCACGCCGAGATAGTCGTGCACGACTTTGTGGCGCATGCCGATGACCTCCGGCCACGGGATCTCCGGATGCTCCTCGCAGAACCCTCGGGAGACGTTACGCGGCAACATACAGGGGTTCAGCGGTCTTCAGCACCTGATCGCGGATCCGTGGATTGAGGAACTTCGGTGTCACAAGATCGACGCGTCGTCCCTGGAGGAGCTCGGAGAGCTCACGCTCAATCGACACGAATCGCAACCCGGGCACGTGTCCCGCCTGAAACTCGACCAAGACATCGACGTCGCTATCCTGGCGAAAGTCCGCGCTCAGCACGGAGCCGAACAAGGCGAGGCGCGCGATATGGTGGCGCTGGCAGAAGGCCGAGACGGCGTCACGGTCGATACGAATATGCGGGCTCATGGTCGGTGCTCTCCATGATACGCCCCGGACCGGCCGGAAGGCGGCGGAGCCGTTAGATGCGCTCAGATGGCGTGTCCGTGACACGAGGGCAGCGCCGCCTATCAGGATTTCGACGAGGCCGGGACGGTGATGGCTGTCGAAAATCTGTATACATATTCGGACGCGCCCACGTCGCTGAAGATCACGTCGACAAGAAATACCGTCGCTTCGGATCCTGTGGACTTGTCCCAACCTCGCGAACAAGCCCTTGTTGCACCAGACGCACAAGGCGCGTGCGCGTCGCACGAGATGTGAGCCCGATCACTTTCGCGATCTCGCTGGTGACGTGACCCGTGCCGTCTCGGAGGGTGCCCAAGATCGCCGCCTCTGTCTTGTCGAGTGCCGTGGTGCCGATCTGCTCGAGCCACAGCGTGACTCTGAATCGCGTGCCGATTTCCTCGAGGGTTGGTGGCGCGAGTCCGGCATCGCGGCAGGCGGCCGTCATGCGCTGAATGCCGCTACCCCACTGCTCGCTGAGGCCCAGTGCGTGAAACACACGGCCGATGACTCGGTTCCGTAGTCTCGAGATCCCGCGCGGCAGGTCTTCCAAGGTGAGTCCGAACGGTAGCAGCCCGGGGTTCTCCACTTCCAGCCGGTCGTCAAAAATGGCGAGGCGAATGGGCGCCCCCTTCTGGGCATAATCGGCGTGGACCACGGCATTCACCACCGCTTCGCGAACAGCGACCGGCGGAACGCTCCAGCGTTCGCGCCGGCGGACTGGACCAATCTCCACTCCGCGTGTGGCATGCTTCTCAACGAACGCAATCGCCTCTTCGATCGCTCGCATCAGGGGCGTGTGGATCTCCGTACGATCCGCGATCCGGCTCTTGTCGACGCCTTGAAATCGGCCGGCTTGGATCCAGGCGTCTGGAAAGTGCCGCTCGCGATTTGCGCCAAAGAGAAGGATGCCGCCAATGGTCGGCACCTTCCGCCCCTGATGGGTCGTCACCAACCGCAATGTTTCCAAATCGGTCCGCCGTAGCCGCCGGACCGGAATGAACGACTCGGAAGCCGCTCTGAAGTCCAGGGCTTCCGAGTCCAATCCCGGCATCGGTTGCTCGTCGTACGCTTCGCCGCGAGCAAACCTGCGCAACTCGTCAACGAGTTCCCGATCGGCGCGGCGATTCGTGGATCCCACGCGAACGTAAACGCCTCGGTCGAGTCCCTCCCTTTGTAGGTAGTGCGGTCGAACCGGGCTGGCGTAGACCTGAATCGCGAGCACGTGACTTCGGCGCCAGGGGATGATCTCCAACTCCGGCACCAGCCGCGGCACGATGTGATCGCTGATGAGGTTGGCCAGGCGCTCTTCGAGATCCAGGGGCTCCATTACGCCTCGGACGTGACGCGTGCGGTCCTCAACCCCAACAAGCACAGTCCCACCCGAGGTGTTCGCGAATGCAACAAGGCTTCGGAGCACACCGTCCGGGGAGGACAGATCGCGCTTGAATTCGAGGGTCTTCCCCTCGGGGCGTTTGAGCAGATCTATCAGATCCACGTACTCGGAAGTATACTCTGAAGCTCTCAGCGGCGACGTGCTTCAGAGCTGCGAGGTCGATGCTGACGCCGCCGAGCCGGCGCGCCCGGATGGTCTACGCAAGCTCTCGCCGGAGCTTGACAGCTTTGTCGACATCATGGGAATCGATGCCGATCTTGATTGCCGCAGCGGCCGAAGGCACGTCGAAGGTCTCGGAAGGGCCTTCGGCTCGGGACGTCGACCGCTGGCTTGCTGGACTCAGCGGTGACGAGCACGTGGCGCTGCTGTCTCGCGTCGCTCGCGGAGAGGGGGGCGTCGGAGCCGAACTGATGCGCCGGTTCCGTCCGCACGCTACACGGCCCACCAGGACGCAGACGCTTCGAACCGCAGGCACCCTTCGCGCGCGAGCAGAGGAGCTCGCCGAGCAGCGGCGACAAGGCGCTGTTGCCCGAGAGGCCAAAGCGCGCGCGCGGCGCGACCGTGAGCAGGCTGCCGCTCGTGAGCGTCATTTGAATATACTGGCGAGGCGGCAGGCCGAGGCATGGCGGCGTCTCGATGCGCTCGTCGACACGAAGCACCCTGCTTGCGCCGTTTGATGTTGGAGTCCTTCGATGTGTTGGCTGGGACGCAGGAAGACACGGGAACAGCTTGTCGGGTTCTGGCACATGTTCCCGCGGTCTTTCCAAGTTCTTCGCTATCGTCGCGTTAGCCGCCTGGCGTGTTCGCGTCCGCTCGCCGGCGTTCGCTCGCCGCTTCGGCCTTTGCCAACGCGATGTCACTCGAAATGACACTCGACGCGGAGGACTCCCACGGTCATCAGGCGGGGTGTCCGGATGTCGCGTTTCGCGTTCATCTCACCGGCTGCGAACCGCTCGTGAATCGCGTCGTGGACGCGGTACACCCGCTGGACGCGGCGGCTCATCTCCAGGAATCGGGCGATTGCCCCGTCCTGATCGCTGCAGAATGCGAAGGGCTTTCGCGACGTTCCCACGCGCGGCTCGCTCAGCGAAATACTCCTCGGTGCGCAAAACCGAAAGCTTCTCCGCAACGGCGACATTGATCAATTGATTCATGGCCACGCCCTCGGCTTTCGCCACTTTGCGCGCCTCGTCCATGAGCGCTGGCTGAAGTCGCAAGGTTCTGCGAGCGCATTCCTCACTGCAAACGACGGCGATGGTATCGCTGGCGCCGTTGCCTCCGCGACGTCCGTGGGACCGTTGCGGGCCCAATAGCCCTGCCGCGCGTGCAGTTCGACACCACGTCGCTTCACCCGCACATCGATTTGGTGGAACAGACCGTCACGGAACGCTTCCGTTGACGTGTAGGTCATGAGGTAGTACGCACCGGTGTCTTTCAATATCTGTCGGAGCAGCCCGTCGACATTATTCGTGTTGACGATCGCCCGGCCGCCGGTCTGAAAGGCCAGATTGCGGAGGAACTCCTGCGTCCGCGCCACGCGCTTCCGGCCGGCGGCGGCCTCTTCCTGAGAATCACGCACGTCGAAGTCCCCGGAGTCCAAACCGCGTGGATCCAGCGTGTAGATGGCCGTGTTTCCCTTCAGCGTCGTGCCCCACAGAAGAGGACTACCCCCGTTTGACGGACTCACAAGCAGCCGCGGGCAACCTTGGTCCCGCTGGGCCAGCCTCTTGGGTAACTGTTCATGGAGGCCTTCGCTGACAAACAGCATCGTGGCTCGGCGCTCCGTCAGGCTACCCAAGTAAGCGGCCACGCCTCTCAGCGCGGAGTCGGACACGCCGTCGCGGATCCCCTCAATTTGCGCAGGAGAGCAGAACCAATAGCTTTCTTCAGCAGCGTTTTGTGGAGCGTAGTTGTACTTCCGGCCGGTGAATTTCTCGATAACACGCGCCTGCTCCTCGCGATTTCGCGAGAACTTCAAGCCAGAGATCGGCGTCAGTGGGTAAATGATCGCGACCAGGTCGCGCGAGCTGATCTGCTTCACGAACGCGGCGATCTTGTCGCGCACAGCCAAGCTATTGATCCGCTGGACGTGATAGTCGTCCAGAAAGATGCCAATGACCCGCACGTCGTCGCGGGCCGCTTGTCGCCGTAGGTCCTCCTCAGAGACGATATCCCGAAGGCTCGCGGGGTCCTGATCGTCGGCGTCGTCGACCACGAGCTTGAACGAATCGATCGCTTGGACTTTCCCGCGTTCCCTAATTTCGAAGTCTGCTGCCTTGAGATCCAGGACCGGATTGCCATATCGGTCAGTAGCCACGGCATCGACAGTGACAACATCAACGCTGGCACGGAAGGGCCGGTCCTGTGCACTCAGCCCAGCCGCCAGCATTCCTGCGGCGGCGAGCGACACGAACCGGAAATGGCGGACCATGCTAGCAAATGCTAATGCGATGGGCGCTACAACGTCGATCGAATCAGCGACAGATGGTGGAGAGAGGGAAACTGCGTCCGTCTTCTTGATGCGGATCAGGCCCAGAGTTTCTGAGAGTCTCTTGACAAGCCGGCTCCACTCGCAGGTGGCCCCAAAGCGCCTCCTGCAAAACGTCTACGCGATGGTCCTGGCGAATGGCCGGCGGAGGCGCCTGCGGGGGTTTCTCCAGCGAGTGTCATTGCGACAATCGAAATGACACTTGAAAATGTCACTTACGTGATTCTTGGCAAAAAAGCGCGAAATTGCTAAGGATTTTGGCGAAGATCGCGAATTGGCTGGGACGCAGGGATTCGAACCCCAATAACCTGCTCCAGAGGCAGGTGTCCTACCGTTGAACGACGTCCCAGCAAGGAGTCGGGCGGACTGACGAACATCTTACGTTATCAGTACGCTGCGCCCAGGGTCCAGAGTCCAAGGTCCAACGTCCAAGGTCACTTGCTGTCCAAGGTCAACAAGTCCTGGGTCCTGGGACAAGTCCTCGGACGTCGGACCTTGTGGACCCTGGACAAGGGGTGACCTTGGACCTTGGACGTTGAACCTTGGACGATGTGATCCGTCCTTAGTCCAGCTCTTTCATCTTGATCTCCGCGTAGTGCTTGTCTATGCAGTCGGGACAGAACCCGTGGCTGAAGTCGGCCTCGCTGTGCTGGCTGATGTAATCCTCGATGCGCGTCCAGTACCCGTGATCGTCGCGCACCTTCTTACAGTGCGCGCAGATCGGCAGCAGGCCGCGCAGAATCTTGGCCGACGACAGCGCCTCGGCCACCGCCACCTCCAGCTTGCGGGCGCGCGCGGCCAGACGCGCGGTGCGCCACCGGATCAACCCGCCGATCGCCGCCAGCGCAAGCAGTACCGCGCCAAGCCGCGCCCACCAGGTCTCCCACACCCGCGGCGCCACCACCACCGTGGCCGTGATCGGCTCGGTCCACTCGGAGACACCGGGACGCTGAAAGCGCGCGGCCACCTGAACGGTGTACGTGCCGGCGCCGAGGTTCTCCACCCGCAGGCTCGGCGTGGTCTGCGGATCCGACCAGGCCTGCGTCAGCTCGACGATGCGCGTGCGGTATTCAATGTCCACCGGCCGCGGCCACGGCGCGCTCCACCACAGCGTGATTCGCCGATCGCTTGCCGGGACATTCACGACGCCGCCCGCGCTCATCGACGCGGTGCGCCAGAACACACCGAGCGGCGCCGGCGGCGGTGGCGCCAGCGCCGGCGTATACACCGCCAATCCCGACATCGTCCCCACGATCACCTCGCCCGACGGCCGCACGAGCAGACCGAAGGTGTTGCATTCCTCCGAGATCAACGCGTTGCTGGCGTCGAACACCGTCCACACGCCGCCCTGCAGATGCCCGACGCCCGAGGAGCCGCCGGCCCACAGCGAGCCGTCGGGAGCTTCCGCCAGCGAATAGATGGTGTTGCCGGGCAGCCCGGCCGACGCCGTGATCGCCTGCCACGCCGTGCCGTCGAACACGGCGATGCCGCCGACGCCGCCCACCCAGACGCGCTGGCCGCGCTCCAGCAGGGCCGACGGCTGCGTCACGGCGGCCGGCAACGCCATCGCGTGGCCGCCCTCGCTGATGTCGCGGGGAAACACGATCAGGTCGCGGCCGCTCGCGATCCACAGTTCGCCGTTCGCGCGCCACATGATGTCGCGAATGTTGGAAGAGAACTTCGCGAGTTGTTTGTTGAGGTCCGCGTACGGGTCCCACGTCTTGCCGTTGTAGACGAAGACGCCTTCCGACGTGGTGGCCGCCCACCAGCGCTTGTCCGGCGCCTGAAAGATGCCGGTGACGAGGCCGGTCGGGAACGTCAAGGTGCGCGTGAACCGGCCGTTGCGGCCTTCGAAAATGCCGGTGCGCGCGCCGGCCCAGATCACGCCGGGCTCCGGTTCGATCGCGAAGCGCACATCCTCCGTGATGCCCTGTTCCCGGCCGTAGGCCGCCAGCGTGTGGCCGTCCCATCGCCACACCCCGCGGTTGAACACCGCCGCCACAAAACCATCGTCGGCCGTCGCGCGCACGCTGAAAGTGATCGGCGCCTCCACGTCGCCGGGGACGCGCCAGAACGTGCGATGGGTCCAGGCTTCGCCGAGCCACTGCTGCAACCCGGCGCCGTTGAAGCCGAACCACACGCCGCCGGTGGCGTCACCTTCGATCGCCGTGATCGCCGCATCCTTCAATCCTGTGTCCGGCGTCCACAACTCGAACGGCGTGGTCGCGTTGCCGAATCCCGCGCGGCCGTTGTCGCCGCCCGCCCAGATGCGTCCGCGCCGATCTTCCGCCAGCGCCCGGATGCGGCCGCCGGTCCATCCGGGAATACTGAAGCTCTCCCATCCGCCGGCGTCGGTCCAGCTGTGCAGCCGGCCGTCTTCGCCGCCGGCCCACACGCGGCCGTCCTTCGCCACGAGAATTGTGGTGAGCGGCGCGGGCGCGGCCGTGCCGCCCAGCAGGCCCTTGATGTCGCCGCCGTCCAGGATCGCCACGCCGCCCACGCCCGCGGCCAGCACGCGTCCGTCACCGGTTGCCGCCAGCGCGCGCAACTCGTGCGCGTCCGCAGCGCCGCGAATCCGGGTCCAGTTCGACGATGCCGCGGTCTCGATCCACAGCCCGCCGCGGCGGTCGAGCGCGAAGAGGTTGCGCGTGCTGTCTTCGGCAATCGACGTGAATTCCTGCGGCGTGGGCGTCAGCGTCCATCGCGTGCCGTTGAACGCGTGCAGTCCCTGATTGCCCGACACGTAGATGCCGCCGTCGCGCCGGTCGATGATGCGGAAGATCGGCCCGAACGCCGGCGCATTGTCGGCGTCGGCCAGCCGTTCCACCGTGCCGTGCTCCACGCGGGCGACACCATTAAAGGTTGCGATCCAGACGCTGCCTTCGCGATCGGTGTGCAGCGCGACCACCGTGGATGCCGGCAGTCCCGTGGAACCGGACCCACGCGCGAACGACCTGAACGCGCGAGCCGGCGCCGGCGCGGTGTCGGCCCGCACGCGCGCCGAGGCCACGGCCGTCAGGAGCGCGGCAAGGAGCAAAACGGGTTCCAGGAGCCTGGGGAGCTTCATGGGACGGGTTGCCGCTTATCATGCCTCATGCGCGTGGCATTCCTGAAGATTCACGGCGTGGCCCTGGCGGGAGCCTGGCTCCTGGCGATGACGTCGGGGCCCGCCGAGGCACAGACGCCGGTGCACTGGTCACTCAAAGTTGCGCCGGCCGGCCCGGTGACGCCGGGCGGATCGCTCACGACGACGGCAACCGCCGACATCGAGCCCGGCTGGCACGTGTACGCGCTGACGCAGGGACCGGGCGGCCCGCACGCGCTTGAAGTGACCGTGCAGCAGTCGTCAGTGTTCTCGCTGAGCGGTACGCCCACTAGCCAACCACCGAAAAGAGCCTTCGACCCGAACTTCAACATGGAAACGGAATTCCATGAAGACAGCGCGGTCGTCACCATTCCAATCACGATCGCGAAGCGCGCGCCCGGCGGACCGGCCACGCTGAAGATCGACGTCTCGTATCAGACGTGCAACGACAGACTGTGTCTGCCGCCCGCGACGGAGACACTGACACAGACACTTGTGGTCCAGGGTCCAGCGTCCAGGGTCCAGGGTCCGCCTTCTGTTCAAGGTCCGCAGTCCGCAGTCCAAGGTCCGCCTCAACCGGACCCAGCACGGACCTCCGGACTAAGGACCAAGGACCCCGGACAACCAGGTGACCTTGGACCTGGGACTTTGAACCTTGGACCTTCGTCCGTCCGCCGTGTTGTCCCTGACATGGCTGCAGCGTCCGCCAAAGCGGCGTCGTTCTCAAGCTACCTGGTGCTTGCCGCCGTGATGGGCTTCCTGTCCCTGCTGACGCCGTGCGTGTTTCCGATGGTGCCGATCACGGTGTCGTACTTCACGGCGCGCGCGGGACGGACGCGGCGCGAAGCGGTGACGCAGGCGCTCGTGTACGGCGCGGGCATCGTGATGACGTTCAGCGCGGTCGGCCTGGCGCTCGCGTTGTTTCTCGGCGCGTCAGGGTTGAATCAGTTCGCCGCGAATCCGTGGGTCAACCTCGGCATCACCGCGCTGTTCCTCGGATTCGCGCTGAGCCTGTTCGGACGCGTGAACATCGCGCTGCCGTCGAGCATGGTGACCAAAGCCGTGACCGCCGAGCAGGGCCGGGGCAAGTTCGTCGGCACTTTATTAATGGGGTTTGCGTTCACGCTGACGTCGTTCACGTGCACGGCGCCGTTTCTCGGCAGTCTCCTCGTGGTGGCCGCGCAGGGCGAATGGCAATGGCCGCTGGCCGGCATGCTCGCGTTTTCGAGCGTGTTCGCGCTGCCGTTCGTGATTCTCGCCGTTGTGCCGCAGCGGCTCGCGTCGCTGCCGCGCGCCGGCACCTGGCTGCAATCGGTCAAGACGACGATGGGCCTGCTGGAAGTGGCCGCGGCGATGAAGTTTCTGTCGAACGTCGACCTCGTGTGGGGCTGGGGCATCTTCACGCGCACGGTCGTGCTGATTTCGTGGGTGATCATTGCGCTGGTGATGATGGTGCAGTTCCTGATGGCGGCCAGAGTCCGAGGGCCTGAGGGCGCGCGGCTGCGAAATCCGGGCGCGCCCCGGCTGGTCCTCGCGGCGCTGTCGCTGGTGCTCGCCGTGTGGATGGGCAACGGCGTGCGCGGCGCGCGGCTGGGCGAACTCGAGGCGTTCCTGCCGCCGGCGGGTGACGCCGTGCTGGCCGCCGGCAAGGAGCCCGAATGGATCGTGAACAACTACGATCAGGCGCTCGCCGTGGCCGCGCGGGAGCACCGCCCCATCCTGATAGACTTCACCGGCTATACCTGCACCAACTGCCGCTGGATGGAAGCCAACATGTTCACGCGTCCCGAGGTTGCCGTCGATCTGGCGCGTTACGTTCGCGTGCGCCTCTACACCGACGGCCGGGGCGAGCCGTACCGCGGCTATCAGCAGATGCAGCGCGACATCTACGGCACCGTCGCGCTCCCGTACTACGTGGCGCTCGATTCAGCCGGCACGCCCAAAGTCGCGTTCGGCGGACTCACCCGCAACTCCGCGGAGTTCGTCTCGTTCCTCCGTAAAGGTCTGGAATAAGGAAAGGACCCCTGTATGCTCCTGGCGCTTCTGCTCTCGCTCGCCATGCCGGCGCTCGCGCAGTCGCCGGCGCCGCCCGCCACTCCCGCGGACTGCCTCAAGGCCGCGCGCGATTTCACGTCCAGACGCCAGAAGGAAATGGCGCCGCTGACGCTGGAGAAGATGAACCAGATCACCAGCGAGAAGAACGCGCAGGAAAAGACGTGCGCCGCCGCGTTCGACGCGAAGACGTTGACGCCGTCGGGATTGGTGTCGCTCGCGCAGGTGCACGGCGACATGGGCGACGCGGTCGGAGCCGCCGCCCTGATCGACGCCGTGAAGCGGCACCCGGGCGCGACGACCGCCGATATCGCCGGCGCCGATCTGCTGCAGATCACGACCGTGCTGCGCGAACCGAAGGGCGACGAGCGCAACGCGCGTCTCGAGAAGATGGTCGACGCACTCGACGCGCTCGGGCCCGCGGCCTTCGACCAGCAGTTCGCCGCGCACGCGAGCATGAACAGCTACTACCGCGCCGACGACATCGACGCCGGCATCATCAAGCACTCCACCTGGCTGATCAACGCCTCGCGCGCGTTCACGCCCGCGCAGCGGCAGACGACGGGCATGACGATCGCGTCGGCGCACGTGAACATGGCCGAGGCGTGGGCGGGTCAGGGCATGACGGACACGGCGCTGGCGGTGCTCCGCGACGGCAAGGCGAAGTGGGGCGACATCAACCCGCGGCCCGGCATGAACATCGCCGAGATGTACTTCCAGCCGGAAATCGAGCGGCTGGAGCTCGTCGGCCTGCCCGGCGCGGCCATCGTGGCGCCGCGCTGGTTCAACGGCCCGGCCAGCAAGGAATTGCCGATGCCCGGCCACGTGACGCTGCTCGAGTTCACGGCGCACTGGTGCGGGCCGTGCCGCGAAAGCTATCCGGGCGTGAACCGCCTGCGCGCCAAGTACGCGCCGCAGGGTTTCCGCGTGGTGCTGTCGACGCAGCTCTACGGGTACTTCGGCGCCGAGCGCAACCTGCCGCCGGAGGACGAGGTGGCCAGGGACAAGGGCTACTTCGCCGAGCACGAACTGAGCGACGTGCCGGTGGCGATCGGCAACAAGGTCAACGCCAGGGTCGTGAACGGCAAGGTCGAGTACGACCCGGCCAAAGACCCCAACGACGTGGCCTACCGCGTCGGCGGCATCCCCCAGATCCAGCTCATCGACAAGCAGGGCCGCATCCGGCTGATCATGGTCGGCTATGACGATGCGAACGAAGCGCGGTTGGCGAAGATGATTGAAACGCTGCTGAACGAGAAATGATCGTCACCGAGAATCTCTCCCGCAGTTACGGCAACAAGGCCGCGCTGATCGGTCTCAACCTGATTGTCCAGCCGGGAGAGATTCTGGGGTTTCTCGGCCCGAACGGCGCCGGCAAGTCCACGACCGTCAAGATCCTCACCGGCATGATCCGCCCCGACGCCGGCCGCGCCATCGTCGGCGGCTTCGACGTGGTGGAACAGCCGATGGAAGTGAAGAAGCTGATCGGCTACGTGCCCGAGACCGCCGCGCTGTACGACGGGCTGACCGGCGCGGAGTATCTGGAGCTGATCGGGTGCCTGTATCACCTGGACACGAAGACCTCCGAAGGACGCCGGCGCGAGCTGCTCGAACTGTTCGGGCTGACTGAAGCGCAGCATCAGCGGATGAGCGAGTATTCGAAGGGCATGCGGCAGAAAGTGGCGATCATCGCCGCGCTGATTCACCGGCCCGACGTGCTCATCATGGACGAACCGCTCGACGGTCTCGACGCCAACGCCGCGATGATCGTGAAGGAACTGCTGAAGCAGATGGCCGCGCAAGGCAAGACCGTGCTGTTCTGCTCGCACATCCTCGAAGTGGTGGACCGGATGTGCTCGAAGATCGTGATCATCAATCACGGCCAGCTCGTCACGAGCGGCACGTCCGAGGACATCAAGCGCGCCACCGGCGAATCGTCGCTCGAAGCGGCGTTCGGCAAACTCACCGGCGGCCAGGACGTGGGCCGGGTGGCGTCGGACTTTCTGTCCGCCCTCGAAAAGTGAAGCCCCTGCTCGAAGCCGCCGGCGTGGACTACGCGCAGTGGCTGGCGCTGACGCGCGCGACCTTGAAGCGCGACTTCCGCACGCGCTCCGTGCAGATGCGCGCCGGACGCGACTCGAGCGGCAGCCGCGCGCTCGTCGGACAGGCCATCTTCTATTCCATGTTCGGCCTCTTCCTGTCCCTGGCGGTGGTCGTGAGCCAGGATCTGTTCTTCGTGGGCACGATCATGTGCGCCTACGTCATGTTCATGGTGGGCACGGCCGTGTTGCTGGACCACTCGTCGGCGCTCACGGCCGCCGACGACTACGCGGTGCTCGGATTCCGGCCGGTGTCGTCGCGCACGTACTTCGCGGTTCGCCTGACCAACGTCCTTATCTACACGCTGGCGATGACGTCGCTCGTGGTCTACATTCCCGTGGCGGCGCTGTTCGTCACGCACGGCCTGGTCGCGGGCCTGGCGGGCCTGTTCGCGCTGTACGGCGCATCGCTGGCCGTCGCCTTCGCGTTGCTGATCGGGTACGCGGGCCTGCAGCGGCTCGTCGGCGCCAATCTGCTGAAACAGGTGTTGTCGTACGTGCAGATGGCCATGAGCTTCATGGTGTACGGCGGGTACTTCCTCATTTCGCGCATGGTGTCGAAGTCCTTCCTCGCGCACTTCACGCTGCAGAAGACCTGGTGGCTGCTGTTGTTGCCGCCCACCTGGTTTGCCAGCTACTTCGACCTGGCGCGCGGCCATTTCGGCCTCAACGTGCTGCTGCCGTCGCTCGCGTCCGTCGGCGCGATTGCCGCCATGAGCGTGGCGCTGACGGGACGGCTGTCGGCCGGCTTCGCGGACCGGCTTGGCGAGTCGACCGTGGCGGCCAGGACATCGAGCGCGGCCGCGCGGCCGGCGCGGGCCGGCTGGTGGTTCCGCGGCGGTGAACCGCGCGCGATGGCGCTGCTCATCCGCAGCCAGTTCCGGAACGATCAGAAGTTCCGGATGGGCGTACTGACGATCATCCCGCTCACGGTGCTCTACATCTTTCAGGGCGTCATGCGCGACGGCAACGTGCCCGGGCGGCCCGGCAGCGAATTCTCGCTCGTCGGCTTCGCCATCATGATGTTCCCGGCGATGCTCAAGATGCAGCTCACCCGCAGCGACGCGTATCGCGCGTCGTGGATCTTCTTTGCGGCGCCGGTGAATCGCGCGCGGCTCATTCGCGCGTCCAAGGACGTGGTCGTGGCGATGTTCCTGCTGCCGTACCTGGTGTTCGTCACGGTGGCCATGGCCTGGGCCACGCACAACCTGTTACACGCGATCGTGCACGTCGGGCTGCTCGGCCTGATCAGCCACCTCGTGCTGCAGGTGACGATCCTCATGGATCCGGAGCTGCCGTTCGCGAAGCCGACCGAAAAGGGCCGCGGCTCGACCAATCTCTTCTCGCTGTTCATCGGCATCGGCATCATCAACGTGCTGCTGACGGTCTTCGCGCAGAAACTCTACGGCAGCTGGGTCGCCATGACCCTGACGGCCGCGACGGCGATCGGCGGCAGTTTCTTCGTGGAGCTGTTGACAAAGGCCCGCGTTGAGGAGCAGGCGCGGAAGCTGGAGTTTGTCGGGTAACACGCATCTCGGTCCACAATGAACGCATGTGCGGCGTCATCGGCCTTGTGTACCAGCGCAGTCGCGACGATCTGGGACAAATCGCGGCAGGACTTCTTAAAACGCTTGAATACCGCGGGTACGACTCCACGGGCGGCGCCTTTCAAGGCGACGACCTCAACGTCCGCCTGCTGAAAGGCGTCGGCGCGCCGTCGGTGCTCGTGCACTCGCTCGGCATCACCGGCATGCGCGGCCGGACATTCTGCGGCCAGGTGCGCTGGGCCACGTTTGGCGCCGTGACGGATGCCAACTCGCAGCCGCACGTCGTGCGCTGCCACCAGTTTCTGTACGGCGCGCACAACGGCAATGTGACCAACTGCGACGACCTCAAGCGCTGGCTGACGTCGGAGGGCCACGATGTCCTGTCCGACAACGACGGCGAGATGGTCGTGCACACGGTCGAGCATTTCTTTGCGCGGGAACTGCCGCCCGCCGATGCCGCCCACGCCGCCGACCCGACGGCGCGCCGGAGCGCGATGCGGCGGGCCATCGTGGCGGCCGCCGGACGGCTGCAGGGCTCGTTTGCCGCCGTCATCGTCGATCCGGTGACGTCCACCGCGTGGGCGATCAAGCAAGGTTCCAGTCTGTACTTCGGCATCGGCGCCGATGCCGTCGGCGGCCCCTTCGCCATCGCATCGTCCGACCTCTCGTCCGTGCTGAAGCTCACGCGCGTGGTGGTGCCGATCACCGAGGGTGAATTCGTCGAGTACGATTCCGCGGGCTATCGCGTGCACGCGACCAAGGCGCGCACGGTGAAGGCCGCCGGGGCGGACATTCATCAGGCGGCCGGCCAGGCGCTCGAGCGCTCGCCGGTGCGGAGTCGGCTGCGCGCGATCGACACCGAGCTGCTGCCGGCCTTCACGACGTTCATGGATCAGGAGATCAGCGCGCAGGAAGACACGGTGCGCGACGTCGTCACGATGTTCCTTGGCGGGTCCGCCGCCGCGCGCGCGGTGACGGAACCGGCCGTCCCGGGCGACATCACGTCCCATCTCGACGCGTTGGGCGATGAATACGACGATGCGCGCATTCGGGATCGGTTCTACGCCCTGGCGGATCTGCCGGAGATGCAGCAATGGCTGGCGGCCGCGCCCGCGGCCTGCACGGCAATTTCGCCGCTGCGCTCGAGCGACGCCGCGCTCTTCGGCGACCTGCTCGACATGGCGCGACACGATCGCGATCGCGCCACCGTGCAGCTCGTGGACGCCTGGCTCGAGGCCGCCGAGGTGCGCGAATTCAGAGAGGTCGTGGACAAGTTCACCGCGCTGTGCGCGACGGCCGTCACCGCGCGCGGCCGTCTCTACGCCATCTGCTGCGGCAGCTCGTTTCATGCGGCCAAGGCCGCCGCGCTGTTCTTTGCGGAGCTGGCCGGCGTGGAGCTGACGCCGCTGCTCCCTGGCGAATTCCGAGGCCAGACCGCGCCGACGCTGCGCGATGACGACGTGGTCATTGCGGTGAGTCAGAGCGGCGAGACGAAGGATCTCATCGACGTGCTCAACGACGTGATTGCGTCGGGCCGCCGCGTCGGCCGGGTCTCCATTGTCAACAACGTGAATTCGACGATTGCGCTCGAGAAGAGCGACTTCGTGATCCCGCTGCGATGCGGCCCGGAAGTGGCGGTGCCCGCGACCAAGAGCT
This sequence comes from Acidobacteriota bacterium, assembly GCA_021824055.1. Classification (GTDB taxonomy): domain Bacteria; phylum Acidobacteriota; class Vicinamibacteria; order Vicinamibacterales; family SCN-69-37; genus SCUN01. The sequence continues at coordinate 4,888 of JAKALV010000030.1, read as the reverse complement.
TCATGGTGCAGATGGTGGTGTTCTACGGGCTGGCGCTGGAGCTGGCCGCGCGGCTTGCCGGCACGCCCCGTGCCGCGGTGCGCGTGGGTCAGCGGCGTCAGCACCTGCTGCGGTTGCCGGACCTGATTCGCGACACCGTCGCGACCACCGGCGGCGACATCCAGAAGGCCGCGGAACTGCTGTATCTGCGCCCGAGCCTGCATCTGCTGGCCACGCGCGCCACGGCGGTCGCCAAGGAAGGCGCGCTCAAGATTCGCGAAGTCGTGCTCAATCACACGGAAGGATTCGAGGCGTCCGAGTTCAAGCACGGCCCGAACACGATTCTGGGCATCAACACCGTGATCGGGCTGAACGAAGCCATGGCGCTGGCGGACGGACGCATCGATCTGGCCACGGCGCTCAACGCGGACTATCCGCTCGTGTACATCACGGGCCCGGACGAACGCGACGTGGCGCTGACGGTGTCGCAGATCAACACGCACAAGATCCGCGGCGCGAGCACCGTCGTCGTGGCCGAGGATCACCCGGCGCTGCACGGCGCCGCCGAAAAGGCGCCGGACGGCCAGCCGCGCTACCGGTCCGTGTACATCACGCTGCCGAAGACCGGTGACACGCTGCTGGCGATGTTCTCGTCGATCGTCGCGCTGCAGCGGCTGGCACTCGGCATGAGCCTGCTCAAGAAAGCGCATCTCGATCGACTGGGGATCGCCGATCACGGCGTCGATCCCGACGCGCCGAAGAACGTCAGCAAGTCAATTACGGTGGACTGAACTTCGCTACGACGATCGGACGATCTCGTCCACCGATCGCAACGCGACCGCGACAAACGTGAGCGTGCCGTTGGTGCAGCCGGCCGTCGGCAGCGTGGGCGCGCCGACGACAAACAGGTTCTCGTGATCGTGCGTGCGGCCGTGAGGGTCCACCACGCTCGCGGCCGGATCCGTGCCCATGCGGCAGCCGCCGGCTGGATGATCCTGATAATTCAAGCCGCTGATGTTCCCGATCTTGCCGTCGTTCGCTTTCGCCATTTCCGCGAACAGTTGTTCGAAGTGCTGCCTGGTGGCGCCGGCGCGCGCCTCGCTGGCGGCGTCAATCTTGTGCCGCACGCGCGGCATCGCGTCGCCCCAGCGGTTCGTGATCGCCGGATCGAGCGTGATGCGGCTGTCCTTGTCCGGCTCAACCGTGTAGTAGCCGCGCACCCGCGCGGAACCGCGCGCGGTGCGCGTGCGCCAATCCGCCATCAACTCGTCGCCGAGCAACACGTTGCCCGCGGCATTGCGCAACCGCGGATCGCGGCCGGCGCCGCTCTCCCACACGCGCAAGTCGTGCCGGACGTACGGCTTGTCCGGGGCGCACCGAAAGAACTGCCGCGAGATCAGGCTGTGCTGCTCGTTCATGCCGGGATAGATCTTGAGGTTCAGATCCACCTGCGTCTGATACGCCAGGTGGCCGTTGATGTACCGGCCGACCTGATCGGTCGTGTTCGCCAATCCATTGGGAAAGCGTGAGTTCGCCGACAGCAACAGCAGATGCGACGCCCACGTGTAGCCCGAGGCGACGATGAACGTCGTCGCGCGGTATTCGTAGTGGCGGGGCGCCGCAGCGTTCCTGGCTCGCACGGCCGGATCGTGCGACTCGTCTACCGCTTCGGCCGCGACGATCCGTGACGTCTTCTCGTCAAGGATCAGCTTGCGCACCAGGCGCCGCGAGTGCAGTTGCACCTGTCGCGTCTTGTCGGCGATCAGTTGCTTGAATGTGAAGTCGGGCGAATAGCGCGCGCCGGTCGGACAGATCTCGCACGTGTTGCAGCGATGGCAATTGCTGCGGCCGCCGTAGTCTTCGACCGTGTTCTTCGCCTGCGGCGTCGTCCAGAACGGGATGCCGCTCTGTTCCGCCCAGCCCTTCAATTGCTTCAGGTTGAACGTCGGCGTCATCGCCGGCATGGGGTACGGCTCGCTGCGCCAGTCTTCCTTGAACGGACTCGGCTCGCCCGACACGCCGATGCGGCGCTCGGCTTCGCAGTAGTACTTCTCGAGCTCCGTCCACTCGATCGGCCAGTCCACGGCGAGGCCGTACATGGACTTCAAGCGCGTGTCTTCCTCCGAATACCTGTTGCACACGCCGCCCCAATGCAGCGCCGATCCACCAACCGCCATCGTCCGGGAGATCATGCCGTCGGGCGCCTGGTCCGCAATGAAGTCGCCGGGCCACATGTTCTCGCCGTAGTCCAGATTGCGCTCGCGGTACTCAAATCGATTCTCGAAGTCGAACAACGAACTGCCGGCCTCGACGACGATGATTGACGCCTTCGGCTTCTTCTCGCTGAGCTTCTGAGCCACCATCGCGCCGGTGATGCCCCCGCCGATGATCACGTAGTCCGCGGCGATCGCGAGTGGACGGGCTTGCATGACTAGCGGCCGCCTTCGCCCGATCCGCCAACAATGAGCGGCGTTGGTGGTTGATCCGATCCCTCGAGCGACCGGCAGTCGTCGCGGCCGATCGCCGCGCGGTACGCCTGATCGAACGCATCGGCGCTGTTGAAGTAGAGGCCCATGAAGTCCGCGATGAGGTTCGCACCGTTCGGTCTCGCCGGCATGCGATTGACCGCCTGCGGCGTGGTGAGCGCGGTTTCCACAATGGAGCGGCGGAGGCCGATCGACGCTGCCGCGAACGACGCGGCACCTTGCCCTCGAGCGGCGGCATCGAGCGCGGCAAACTGCGCGGCATAGCGTGGAAGGACTGGCGGTGGTGAGGGCCGGCGCAATGTCGACGCGCCGTAGCCATGCCCCATGTCCGCGCCCGTTCGATAATTCAGGTGCCAGGCGATGAACGTCTGAGTGGCGGCCACACGGCCGGTCGATCCGATGGATGCCGGAAGCGTGACTTCGGCCATCGCGCTGAGCGTGGCTTTCTGCCCGTCCGAAAACGGCGGCGCCTGCGCGAACGCGCGCAGCCGCGCGACGGGCGCCCACGCAGCCACCGCCGCCGCAAACCGCAGGAGCGTCCGGCGTTTCATCACGATGCGGCGGATTGTACGGTACGGACGGGACGAGTCCAAGGTTCAACGTCCAAGGTCCAAGGTCACTCGTCGTCCAGAGTCCAGGACGTCCTTGGTCCTGGGACGTCCTGACGTCCAGGACGTTGGACAACAAGTGACCTTGGACTTTGGACCTTGAACTTTGGACTTCCTCGTCCTACCGGCTCAGTCTGACTTCCACCCCGCCGTTGTCGCGGCGGCGGAACGCGAGGTTGATCTTGGCTCGTCCCGTCACCTCGTGGACGATGGCGAGGCCGAGGCCCACTTCATCGGCGCGGCGATGGCGGCGTTCGTCGCCGCGGAAGCGGCGGATCGAGTTGAAGTACTTGAGCGTGGCGTCATTCACGCCCGGGCCGTCATCGCTGACCAACAGCACGAAGTGGCCGCCGGCGGCCGTGTCGAGGTCAACCACCACCGTGCCGCCGGGCTTGTTGTAGCGAACTCCGTTATCGATCAGGTTGACGAGCATCAACTCGAACAGGCGCGGATCGCCCACAGCGGTCACGGCCTGATCCGACACGGTGGCCGACAACGCCACGCCGCACGCGCCGGCAAACATCGCCTCGCGGGCCACCACGCGCTCGACCAGTTGCGTCAGGTTGACGGGCACTTCTTCAAAGCCCGCCTCGCGATCGCGAAGTTGGGTGGCCGCCACGAGATTGGCGCCGCGGTGTTCGAGCGTGACGGCTTCGCGTAACGCGGCCTGCATCTGCTCGCGCACCGCGGGCGTCACGCTGACCGAGCGCAGCACCTCGCCGATCCGCGCCGGCACCGCGCCGAGCGGCTTCACCAGATCGTCCTCGGTATCCGCGGTGAGGCGCCGCAGGGTGTCCCGCTGTTCCTTGAGTTCATTGGCACGCAGGCGGATGCCCGCGGCCGCTTCGTTGAAAATCGCGGCGACGGCCGTGATCTCGTCCTGACCGTCGGCTTTCACCAAGCCCGTGTACTGGCTTCGCGCGGACTGCCGCATCGCCGCAGCCACCGCGCCGATGCGATGCTCGACCGGCAGACTCACGCCAAACGCCACCAGAAACACGCCGGCGAAAAGCGCCAGAAAGATCGCGACGCGCACCAGTGTTTGATGGGGCGGCGGTGCCGCGCGGAACAACAGAATCGCGCACTCGCTGGCACTCCACCGCGTCCACCGGGCCGTCTCCACGCCCGTGCCGTCCGGCCCCTTCCAGGGTTCGGTGACGAACTCGTTGCCCGACTTCAGGGCGATACGGAACGCGTCGGGAAACCGGGGCGCGGCAGTGCTGACGCCGCGAAAGTCTTCGTCAAACGCAAAGTATTCGAACGGTCGCACCGTGGTGTCTGGCCGCGGCGTGTAGACGTCCGCGTCAGGTTGCGCCAACTGCTCCTTGGTCGGCCGGCCTTCGCGCGGACCGGCCAGGAACCAGTTCGGGTTGGCTTCACAGGCTTCCCTGGTGTGCTCCACGAGGGCCGCCGCCGACGCGCGCTCCAGCTGAACGGCCCGATCGCGCGCGCGCAATCCTTCGACGAGAACCGTACCCACCGCGGCCACCGCGAGGGCGGTCAGCGCGCTTCCGAGGATCAAGGACCGGCGTAACGTCACCTCGCTATTCTCCCTCGCTCACTCCAGCAACCTCCACAAGTACCAGCTCGCGATCGACCGGTAGGGCCGCCACGCGTCCGCCGCGCGCATCATCGTGCGCGGCTTCGGGCGGCGCTTCATCCCGGCGAGCATCTGCATGCCCTTCACGATGCCCAGGTCGCCCACGGGAAACACGTCGGGCCGCTGCAGGCAGAACATCAGAAACATCTCGGCCGACCACCGGCCGAATCCTTTGATCGCCGTGATTTCCACCACGATCTCCTCATCCGGCTTGT
>JAKALV010000285.1 GCA_021824055.1 Acidobacteriota bacterium | reverse complement strand
GGATTCGGTGGTGGTCTTCAACGGCGACGTGCTGACGTCGGTGGATCTGCCGGCGCTGCTGGCGCTGCATCGCGAGCGAAAGGCCAAGGCCACGATCACGCTGACGCCGGTGGACAATCCGACGGCGTACGGCCTGGTCGAGACCGACGCGCACCACAACATCAAGGCGTTCATCGAAAAACCGTCGCCGGACAAGATCACGACGAACCTGATCAACGCGGGCATCTACGTGCTGGAGCCCGAGACGTTCGACCGCATTCCGCCCGAAACGGCGTGGTCGATCGAGCGCGCGTACTTCCCGTCGCTGATCGAGCGGGGCGAGACCTTCGTGGCCTACGAGTACCGCGGCTACTGGATCGACATCGGCACGCCGGAGAAGTACCGCGAGGTCCACCGCGACATCATGGACGGGCGCTTCGCGGCGCCGCCGTTTGTCGGCCGGGCGGGCCAGGCGGTGGTGTCGCCCGAGGCGCGCGTGGATGACGGCGCGGTGCTCGAAGGCCCCTGTTTCGTGGACGCCGGTGCGGTGGTCAAGCGGGGCGCGCGCATCGGCGCCGGCAGCGTCATCGGCCGCGCGTGCCACGTGGACGAGGACGCGGTCGTGGACGGCGCGATTCTCTGGCCCAACACCTGGGTGGATCGCGAGGCCGTGGTCACCGGCGCCATCGCCGGGCGGCATTGCCATATCGGCCGGAACGCCTCGGTCGGCGCCGGCGCCATGCTGGGCGACAAGACCGTGCTGACTGATTTCACCATCGCATGACCATGATTCTTCCAAGCATCTTCAAGGCCTACGACGTCCGCGCCATCTATCCGACCGAACTCAACGAAGACGGGGCCTACAAGATCGGCCGCGCCTACGTTGCGTATCTTGATTCGACCGCGCCCGCTGATCGCGGCTCGGGCGCCACGCGCATCGCCGTGTCGCGCGACATGCGCGTGTCGTCGCCGTCGCTGGCCGCCGCGTTCATCGACGGCGCGCGCGTTCAGGGCGCCGACGTGGTCGACTTCGGCATGATGGCGACCGACATGCTGTACTTCGCCGTCGTACGCGGCCAGTTCGAGGGCGGCGTGCAGATCACCGCATCGCACAACCCCAAGCAGTACAACGGCGTCAAGATGGTGCGGCGCGAGGCGTTCCCGCTCAGCGGCGACGCGGGCATCGGCGAGATCCGCGACATGGTGACGAAGGATACGATCCCGGCCCCGACGCACGCGAAGGGCCAGATCACCACGGACGACATCATCGATGCCTATGTCGATACCGTCATGTCGTTCATCGATCCGGCGACGATCACGCCGTTCAACGTCGTGCTCGATGCCGGGTGCGGCATGGCGGGTCTGGTGGCGCCGCGGCTCTTCGACCGGCTGCCCTGCAAGACCACGCGGCTGTGCTTTGACATCGACGGCACGTTCCCGACGCACGAGGCCAATCCGCTGCTCGAGGAGAATCGCGCCGACATCACCGCGCGCGTCATCGCGGACACGGCGGACATCGGCATCGCGTGGGACGGCGACGCGGACCGCTGCTTCTTCATCGACGGCACGGGCGAGTTTATCGCCGGCGACTTCATCACGGCGCTTCTCGCCGAAGCGTTCCTCCTGAAATCGCCGAAGGAGCAGATCATCTACGACGTCCGCGCAAGCTACGCCGTCAAGGACATCGTCTCGAATCACGGCGGCACCGCGCTGATGAACAAGGTCGGGCACGCGTTCATCAAGCGCCGCATGCGCGAAGAGAACGCCATCTTCGGCGGCGAAGTGACGGGCCACTACTACTTCCGCGATTACTACTACGCCGACAACGGCTTCATCCCCGCGCTGCTGATCCTCGAGCTCATGTCGAAGAAGGGCAAGACGCTCGCCGAACTGTTGCAGCCGCTGCGGGAGAAGTACTTCATCTCGGGCGAAATCAACACGAAGATGGCCCACATGGATCTGGTGCAGCCACGGTTGGACGAGTTGGCGAAGAAGTACGCCGACGCGCACACCTACGCGATCGACGGATTCTCCGCGGAATACCCCGACTGGCACTTCAACGTGCGCGCGTCGAACACCGAGCCGCTGCTGCGCCTGAATCTCGAGGCGCTGACCCCGGAACTGATGGCACGGAGACGCGACGAAGTACTGTCAGTGATTCGGCGGACCTAGGACGTAGGACGTAGGACCGACAGGACCAAGGACGACGGCGGACCTTGGACATTGGACCTTGGACCTTGGACTGTTATGCTCTTGGATGCCCCGAGAGCGGGCTTAGCATAGTGGTAATGTCCTGGCTTCCCAAGCCAGTTAGACGGGTTCGATCCCCGTAGCCCGCTCCACTCTTTTTCGGTCGGCGGAGTAAAAAAACGGAGTAAATTTGCTGGAGCGACGGCTGATCCGCGAGCCGATGAATCCGTCGATCCCAACCATCGCCGGTTCGAGCGACTGATCCTGCTTGGTGACCGCCATGAGCGACATGAAACCGCCAAGTGGAACGCAGGCATAGTCGATGGAATCACCGGCATCGACCATGATCTGCCTCGTCGACAGAGCCATTATCCATCGAGGCACCCCTGACAACCTTGGGGGGCCTCTCGTGGGCACGACCTACCCACGCGATGCCGCTCGCGGCCTGTTCGACTGGACGCTCCAAACCAGTGATTTCCTGCCGGACGTGCTGCTGCTGTAAGGTAGCCACCGCGGCACAGCGCTCGTCTCAGCGTGGTCGCTCTGGCTTTGAGTGACCGGCATGTTCAAACCTAATTGTCCATGAGACGCCATCGCGGAGGTGCGCCGTGACATCAGAACTCCACGAACGGGTAATCGACCGGCTAGTCGCCACCGGCGCGGCCGACAAGTCTTGGGCGCTGGCTATCCTGGCGGCCCTTGAGGGTGCCGCGGACCTCGATGGGTATCTCGATGAAACCAGGAAGATTGAAACGCCGCCCTTGGCAAGCCGCCCAATTACCCCCGCGGGGCCGACACCCGAGCCCCCTGGCGTATACGTCACGTCGGTCACAATAGAAGGGTTCCGCGGTGTGGGCGAGGCTGTGACCCTATCCCTTCCGCCGGGTCCGGGGCTCATTTTGGTAGTTGGCCGAAACGGATCTGGTAAATCGAGCTTTGCCGAAGGGCTGGAGTTTCTGCTTACGGGCCGAAATTTCCGTTGGGAAAAACCGCGAGCGAAAGTCTGGCAGGAAGGCTGGCGCAACCTGCATCAGCATGATCGCATTTCACTGAAGGCACATCTCCTCGTTGAGGGCGAGGGGCCGTTGAGTGCGTCGCGCGTCTGGAAGACAGCTGACATTGCCGCAAGTGACGCGACCGTCGTTCGATCGGGACAACCGGCGCGGTCGCTGGACTCACTGGGTTGGAAAGAAGCGCTCGTTACTTTTCGTCCGTTTCTTTCGTACAACGAACTAGGATCCCTGCTCGAAGAGGGCCCCTCGAAGCTCTACGACGCGCTGAGCGGAGTCCTGGGTCTAGAGGAACTTGTCGAAGTCCTGAACGTGCTGACGAGCGCGCGAAAGATCCGTCAGCAGCGAGTCGATGACGCGAGGAGCGATGCAGTGAGCATCAACGCATCGATTCAGACCCTTCGCGATGCTTCTGCTGACGATCGCTTGAGCCGCGCTGAACGCGCGATGAAGTGGCCGTCATGGGACTTCGACACTCTCAGCTCGCTTGTGAAGGGAGACAGCACCGCGCAGGAATCAGAGCTGGCACTTCTCGGCCAGATTCAGAACCTCAGCCAGCCGGATACCAAAGCCATCTCCGAAGCAGTAGACGGATTGCGCGCAGCTGAGAAAGCCTGCACTATCTTCGCCGGAACGAATGCCGAGCGTTCACGAGAGCGAGCGCAACTCCTTCATGATGCACTCAGGTTTCACGACAAGCACCGCGACGAGAATTGCCCAGTTTGCGGGACCACGAACATCCTCTCGCCATCCTGGCGTTCGAGGGCTGAGGGTGAGATCTCAAAGCTGCGCGAGGACGCTGCGGCCTACGAGGCCGCGGAGTCGGCAAGGAAAACACGAATTCGTGAGTCGCAACGGCTCTTGCTCGGACCGCCTCAATGTCTCGCTCAAGCCACGATACTCGGCCTGCCTTCCCTCGCCGAGGCGCGCCGTCAATGGATCCAGTGGGCCGAGGGTCACAAGATCGACACCGCTTCCGGCCTTGCCGAGCATTTGAGGAAACATGTCTCTGGCCTTGCAGATGCAGTCGGAGCCGTTGTTGATGAGGCTGTCGCCGAGGCAAAGCGGAGGGAAGATGTTTGGCGACCGCTAGCGCTACGGATTTCAGAATGGCTGCCCAAGGCGCGGGCAGGGGTCCGTGCCAACGATCAAATCTCGGAACTCAAATCTGCCGAGACATGGTGGAAGGACGCGAGTGCC
>JAKALV010000284.1 GCA_021824055.1 Acidobacteriota bacterium | reverse complement strand
CGGCTGCAGGCCGAGCACGCCGAAGTAGCTGCCCGACACGAACATGCCCTGGCTGTTGAGGGTCTGGCCTTTGTAGGAGAGGTTGGTCCCAAATCCGCGGTGGGCGGCGATGCCGGTGAAGACATTGCCGTTGTCCTGTTCGAGATCGCGAAACATCGGGTAGCTGAAGACCTGATCGCAGTCGCCCGCCTGGCTGCATGACTGCGAGCCCGGCTTCGGCCCCGGCGCGCCCAGGTCCACGAGTTCCGAGGGCCTGGCCACGGGCAGGGGCCGCAGCAACATCTGGTCGAAGAGCGAAAAGATGGCGCTGTTCGCGCCGATGCCGAAGGCCAGCGAGATGACGGCCACGCTCGTGACAAACGGCGTACGGAACAAGGTACGAAAGGCGAATTTGAGGGTGCGCATGCTCACGGATTGGACGAGTGCATGGGCGATTTCGTTGGTGACAAGATAGGGCGGGAGATAAAAATGACTCGCATCGGCATTCTGGGATCGGGTGACGTCGCCAAGACCCTGGCGGCCGGCCTCAGAACTCACGGCTACGACGTCCGCATGGCCACCCGCACCGGCGGCAGGCTCGACGCTTTCTCGGCCGAGTCGGGCATCCCGCACGGATCGCTCGAAGACGTGGCCGCCTGGGCCGAAGGTCTTGTTCTCGCGGTGGCGGGACGCGGCGCGAAGGAAACGCTCCGCGAGGCCGGCGCCGGGAACATCGCGGGCAAGTGGGTGATGGACGTCACCAATCCCATCGAAGTGTCACCACCGGAAGACGGCGTGCTGCGCTTTTTCACCGGGCCGAATGCCTCGCTGATGGAGGAACTGCAGGACGCTTTTCCCGGCGCGCATTTTGTGAAGGCGTTCAACAGCGTCGGCCACGCGCGGATGGTCAATCCTTCGTACGCGGGCGGCCCGCCGACGATGTTCTATTGCGGGAACAGCGCGTCAGCCAAGCACGCCGTGGCGACGATCATCAGCCAGTTCGGGTGGGAGGGCTGGGACATGGGCACCGCCACGGCGGCGCGGGCCATCGAACCGCTCTGCATGTTGTGGTGCATCCCGGGATTCCGGGAGCACTCGTGGACGCACGCGTTCAGGCTGCTCAGGTAGTCCAGAGTCCAGAGTCCAGCGTCCAGCGTCCAGAGTCCGTGGACCCTGGACCCTGGACGCTGGACCCTGGACGCTGGACTGTAGGCTGCTACACCAAGGACATCGCACGGATTCACGACGGGGTCGTGAACCGCAAGGCCGCGCGTCAACTGGACGCGCTGGTCGGCTCGCATCGCGTGGTGATCGGCGGGCTGGTTGCGATCGTGGTGCTGAAGCTCGGCCCTACGTACTGCCATCCCATGTATCCTCTTGCGCGGTGACGACAAAGCCCAGCATCGGGTTCTGGACGGCTGTGGCCCTGGTCATGGGCAACATGATCGGGTCTGGCGTGTTTCTGTTGCCCGCATCGCTGGCGCCGTTCGGCGGCTTGGCGTTCGCGGGATGGCTGATCTCGGCCAGTGGGGCGATGGCGCTGGCGATCGTCTTCGCGCGGCTGGCGCGCGAGAATCCGGTGGCCGGCGGGATCTACGCGTACTCGCGCGCGGCGTTCGGCGATCTCGCCGGCTTTCTCGTCGGCTGGGGCTACTGGACCGCGGTGTGGTCGGGCTGTGCCGCGTTGGCCGTCGCGCTCGTGGGATATCTCGATCCGTTCTTTCCCACCGTCGTTCGCACGCCGGTGCTGGCGGCCGGCGTGGCGATCGCCGCCGTGTGGTTGCTGACCGCCGTCAACCTGCGCGGCGTCGCGACCGCCGGCAAAGTCCAGGTCGTGACCACCGCGATCAAAGTGCTCCCCCTCCTGGTGATCGGCGTGGCCGGGCTGACCGTACTTGCGCCCTCGCACTTTGCGGTGCCGGTCTCGACCGGCGCCGGGGGCATGACGAAGACGCTGATGGCCGCGGCAAGCCTGACGCTCTGGGCGTTGCTCGGCGTGGAGACGGCCACGATTCCCGCCGACGCCGTCGAGCATCCCCGAATCACAATTCCCCGCGCCACGCTCGTCGGCACGGCGCTCGCGGCGCTGATCTACATCCTCAGCACGGGCGGCGTGATGGGCGCGCTTGGGCCGGACGCCTTGGCGCACACGACCGCACCATTTGCCGACGCCGCGCGCCGGTTCTTCGGAAACACGGGCGCGAACCTGGTGGCCGCCGGTGCCGTGATCTCGTGCTTCGGCGCGCTGAACGGATGGATCCTCGTGCAAGGCCAGTTGCCCCGTGCCGTGGCCGCCGACGGACTCTTTCCGCCGATGTTCGGCCGCGTGGGGCCGCGCGGGACTCCGGTGTTCGCGCTCGTCGCCGGCAGCGTGCTCGCCTCGCTGCTCATCGCGATGAACTACTCGCGCGGGCTCGTCGCGCTCTTCACCTTCGTCATTCAACTCGCCACGCTCAGCACGCTGGTGCCGTACGTGTTCTGCTCGCTCGCCGGCTTCATGCGCGGACAACGGTCGGGCGTGGCCGTGTACGCGTTCCTGTTCTCGATGTTCGCCATCGCGGGCGCCGGCGCGGACGTCGTCTATTACGGCTTCCTGCTGCTGCTCGCGGGGCTGCCGATCTATGTGTGGGTCCGACGGCGGAGCGCGCCGGACGCGCAGGCCGAGCGGGGATGAACGAGTACGGTCACGTCGCGCGCCTCGTCCTCAAGCACCCGCGCGAAGCGTTTGCCTCCGACGCCGCGTGCGCGCGCCAGTGGCGCGACCTGAATTTCACCGGGGCGCCCCACTTCGCGCGCGCGATGGCCGACTACGAGGCGTTCGTCAAGCTGGTCTCCGCGGAGGGCGCGGCGCTCGAGTTCCTCCCCGCGGACGCGCGCGTGGGCCTCGACTCCATCTATGTTCGTGACGCGTCGCTCGCGTGCCGCGGCGGTGTCATCCTCTGCGCCATGGGCAAGCCGCAGCGGTCCGCGGAACCGGCGGCGCAGGGCGATGCGTGTGCGGCGCTCGGCCTCCCGGTGATCGGCGCCATCCAGCCGCCGGGCAGGATCGAAGGCGGCGACGTGGTGTGGTTCGACAAGCACACGGTGGCGGTCGGACGCGGCTACCGGACGAACGACGACGGCATCCGGCAGTTTCAGGAGTTCCTGGGGCCCGATGTCGACGTGTTCGTCGTCCCTCTGCCGCACTACCGCGGTCCGAGCGACGTGTTCCATCTGATGTCAATCATCAGCCCGGTGGATCACGACCTGGCGGTGGTCTACTCGCCGTTGATGCCCGTGCCGTTTCGCGAGTGGCTGATCGCCGGCGGCATCGAATTGGTGGAGGTGCCCGGCGAGGAGTTCGAGACGATGGGCGCCAACGTGCTCGCGATTGCTCCGCGCACATGCGTGATGGTCGAGGGTAATCCGGTCACGCGCGAACGCCTCGAAGACGCGGGCGCAAAGGTTTCAGAGTATGACGGCCGCGAGATCAGCCTGAAAGGCGGCGGCGGGCCAACGTGCCTGACGCGGCCCATCGCGCGGAACCCGGACACGTAGCCAACGCCGGACCGGCGTGGCCGGCGGCGGCGTCCAGCTGATGTCGGGATAGAACCACGAATGCGTGAGGCCCGGATGGCGCGCGCCGTACCGCACCGGGATGTTCTGCGTCCAGTTGCTGGGGATCGTCAGGCAGCACGCGAGCAGCACCGCAAACGCCACCGGCTGCGCCCAATGCGGCGCGGTGTCATTTGCCGGCGCCAGGGGCACGGGCATCCGTGCCGCGGACTTCAATCGCCCGAGCCTGCGCAGCCGTGACCGCACGAGCAGCGCCACGCCGATGCGCACGGGATCGATGTTGTGGACATAGCCTCCGGCCATGACCCCTCCGCGGTTTCGTACGTCAGCGGGTGCCGCGCAGCGCGTGGTTGAGATTGAGCGCGGCCGCCAGAACCAGCACGGCGCCGCCCTGGTGCAGCACGGCGAGCGGCACGGGCACGAACCACAGCAGCGTCGAAATGCCGAGCGTGATCTGCACGGCCAGCATGGCGAAAAGCAACATCGCCGCGCGCCGCGTCCGCGCGTCGGCGGTCATCGCGCGCACGCGCCAGACCAGGTACGGCACGAAGACGGCCAGCGTCCACGCGCCGAGGCGATGGTCGAACTGCACGGTGGCCATGTTGTAGAAGAAGTTCTTCCACCACGGCTCCATCATCAGGATTTCGGGCGGCACGATGTAGTCGCCCATCAGCGGAAACGTGTTGTACGTCAGGCCCGCGCGGATTCCGGCGACAAAGCCGCCCGACGTCGCCATGAAGACGACGAGGAGCGTGGCGATCCAGCTGAGGCGGCGCAGGCGCCCGGGCGCGGCGGCGGCCGGGCGTGGATGCCAGAGCGAGAGCGCCGTCCACCACATCCAGGCAAAGATCACGAGCGCCAGCA
>JAKALV010000283.1 GCA_021824055.1 Acidobacteriota bacterium | reverse complement strand
GACGGTCGGGGCGGAGGACGAGGTGGCGCCGGCGGCGTGGCGCCGGTGTCGGTGGCGCAGGTCGTCGAACGCGAAATGCCCGTCGTGTTCCGGGCGGTCGGTACGGTGCAGGCATCCTCCACGGTTGATGTGCGCGCGCAGGTCACCGGCCAGTTGCTGTCGGTCGGTTTCACCGAAGGCCAGGACGTGCGGGCCGGTCAGGTGCTCTTCACGCTGGATGCGCGCCCGTTTCAGGCGGCGCTCAGCCAGGCGGAAGCGGTGCTCGCGCGCGACACGGCGCAAGCGGCCAACGCGCGGGAACTGTTGCGGCGCTCGGACGAACTGCTGAGCAAGGGCATGGTGCCGAAAGCGGACCGGGACACGCTGGCAAGCAATGTGGCCGCGCTGCGGGGCACGCTCGCCGCTGACACCGCGTCGATCGAGAACGCGCGGCTGCAATTGCAGTACGCGAAGATCACGGCGCCCGTGTCCGGTCGCACCGGCGCGTTGCTCGTTCACCAGGGTTCCCTCGTGCGCGCCAACGATACGGTGCCGCTCGTCACGATCAGTCAGACCGCGCCGATCTTTGTGACGTTCGCGGTGCCGTCACGCCTGCTGTCGCGGCTGCGCCTCGATCAGAACCGCGGTGCGCTGAAAGTCGAGGCGTCGGTCCCCGGCGAGCAGGAGTCGCTGTCGACCGGCAACCTGACATTCATTGACAGCAGCGTGGACGCCGCCACGGACACGATCCGGGTGAAGGGCACGTTTGCCAACACCGACCGCCAGTTGTGGCCGGGCCAGTACGTGGATGTGACGCTGCAGCTCTTTGTGGAGCCGCGCGCGATTGTGATTCCCACGGCCGCGCTGCAGGCCAGTCAGCAGGGTCAGTTCGTGTACGTCGTCAAGGCGGACAAGACCGTCGAGGCCCGCCCGGTGCGTGTGGCCTGGACTGATGGGGCCACGACCGTCCTCGAGAGCGGCGTGACAGCCAACGATCAGGTCGTCACCGACGGCCAGCTCCGGTTGACGCCCGGCGCCGCGATCTCGATCAAGCCCGCGGTGATCCCGAGGGGCGCGCCGGCATCTGGTCGATGACATCGCGGACCTTCTGGAGCAGGCTCGTCGGCGTGTACGGCTTGGCGAGCCACGGAACGTCGGCGCGGCTGGTGCCGTGGCGCAGCACCGCACCGTCCGTATACCCGCTGGGATGTATCTTTGCGGAACACACGATCGGCATTAGCGCATGAACCTTTCCGCGGGTTTCATCAGACGTCCTGTCGCCACGACGCTGATTCAGCTCTCGATCGTGATCTTCGGCATCATCGGCTACCGCACGTTGCCGGTCAGCGACTTGCCCACGGTTGACTTCCCCACGATCACCGTCAACGCCAGTCTCCCGGGCGCCAATCCGGAGACGATGGCGGCCGCTGTGGCCACGCCGCTGGAGAAACAGTTCGCCAGCCTGCCGGGCATCGACTCGATCAGCTCATCGAGTGCTCTCGGCAGCACCTCGATCACGCTCCAGTTTGCGCTGGACCGCAACATCGACGCCGCCGCGCAGGATGTGCAGATCGCGATCGCGCGCGTGCAGCGCCAGCTGCCGCCCGACATGCCGTCGCCGCCGTCATTTCAAAAGGTCAACCCCGCGGAATTCGCGATCCTCATCCTGACGCTCACGTCGCCGACGATGCCGTTGACGGACGTCAACGAGTACGCGGACACGACGATCAGCCAGCGCATCTCGATGGTCAAGGGCGTGGCGCAGGTGAACCTGTTCGGCGCGCAGAAGCGCGCCGTGCGGATCGACGTCAACCCGCTTGCGCTGGCCGCGCGCGACATGAGCCTCGATGAGCTCTCGAGCGCGGTGCAGCGCGCCAACGTCAACCGCCCGACCGGCACCCTGTACAGCCCGGATCGCGCCATCTCGGTCAAGACGAACGGCCAGCTGCTGACCGCCGACGAGTTCGGCCCGGTGATCGTCGCCTACCGCAACGGTAATCCGGTGCGCCTCAACGAAGTGGCGCATGTCTACGAGGGCGTGGAGAACGATCGCTCGGCCAGCTGGCTCAACGACACGCGCACCGTCTACCTCGCGATCAACAAGCAGCCGGGCACGAACACCGTCGAGATCGTCGACGGCATCCTGGCGATGCTGCCCGAGTTGCAGCGGGCCCTGCCCCCCTCGGTAACGCTCGCCGTGCGCAGCGACCGGTCGCAGGCCGTGCGCGACTCGGTGCACGACATCAAGTTCACCCTGCTGCTGACGGTCGTGCTCGTGGTGGCCGTGATCTTTCTGTTCCTGCGCAATCTGTCCGCCACGGTCATTCCGAGCCTGGCGCTGCCGGCGTCGATCGTCGGCACGTTCGCGGTGATGTCGCTGCTCGGCTACAGCCTCGACAATCTGTCGCTCATGGCTCTGACGCTCTCGGTCGGCTTTGTCGTCGACGACGCGATCGTCATGCTCGAGAACATCGTGCGCCACATGGAGCACGGCGCGGATGCGATGACGGCCGCGCTGGCCGGCTCGAAGGAAGTGGCGTTCACGATCGTGTCGATGACGCTGTCGCTGGCCGCGGTCTTCATCCCCGTGCTGTTTCTCGGCGGCATCGTCGGGCGGCTGCTGCACGAGTTCGCCGTGGTCATCGGCGTGGCGATCCTCGTGTCGGGCTTTGTGTCGATCAGCCTGACGCCGATGCTCTCCGCGCGCTTTCTGAAACCGCCGAAGAAGTCGCATGGCATCGTCTACATGGCGATCGAAGGCGTCTTCAACGGCGCGCTGCGGGTGTACTCGTGGACGCTCCGCGCCGCGATGCGCTTCCACCCGGTGACGATGCTGGTGTCGCTGGGCCTGATCGGCGCCACGGTGTGGTGCCTGCAGCACATCCCGCTCGGCTTCATTCCCAGCCAGGACACCGGGCAGCTCACCGCGCAGACCGAGGGCGCGCAGGGCACCGGGTTCGACGCGATGGTCGCGCATCAGAAGGCGGTCGCGGACATCGTGAAGGCCGATCCCAACGTCACCGGATTCACGTCGACGGTCGGTTTCGGCGCGCTCGCCAGCGGCCGCATGTCCATCGACCTGAAGCCACGCGCCCAGCGAACGATGTCGGCCGACGAAGTGCTCGAAGCGCTGCGGCCGAAGCTGGCGAATATTCCAGGCATCCGCGTGTTCTTGCAGAACCCGCCGGTCATCAACATCGGCGGCCGGGCGGCGCGCGCCCAGTACCAGTTCACGCTGCAGAGCGGCGATGTGAGCGAGCTCTATCGCACGGCGCCGCTGCTTGAGGCGCAGCTGCGCAACCTGCCGCTGATCGCCGACGTGTCGAGCGACCTGCAGCTCACCAACCCGCAGGTGAGCGTCGATCTGGACCGCGACCGCATCGCCACGATGGGACTCACCGCCGACGGCGTGGAATCCGCCCTGTCCGACGCGTTCAGCGGACGGCAGGTCTCGACGATCTTCCTGCCGAACAACCAGTACCCGGTGATGCTGCGCGTGGCGCCCGAGTTCCAGCAGGATGCGTCGGCGATGTCGTCGATCTACCTCAAGACGCCGGCCGGCGGGCTGGTCGCCCTGTCCTCGATCACGCGGGTCAGCACCGGCGTGGGACCGTTGCAGGTGAACCACACGGGCCAGCTGCCGTCGGTCACGATTTCCTTCAACCTCCGCAGCGGCGTCGCCCTCGGTGACGCGGTCACCGCCGTGCAGAACGTCGCGCAGAACGTGCTGCCGGCCACGGTCAACACGAGCTTCCAGGGCGCGGCCCAGGCGTTTCAGGATTCGGCCAAAGGCCTCGGCATCATCCTCGTGCTCGCGATCTTCGTGATCTACGTGGTGCTCGGCATCCTCTACGAGAGCTTCATCCATCCGTTGACGATTCTCTCGGGATTGCCGTCGGCCGGCCTCGGCGCGCTCGTCACGCTGATGATCTTCAAGGTGGATCTCAACCTCTACGCGTTCGTCGGCGTCATCATGCTGGTCGGTCTCGTGAAGAAGAACGGCATCATGATGATCGACTTCGCGATCGAACTGCGCCGACGCCATGCGGACTATTCATCGGCCAAGGCGATGCACGCAGCCTGCCTCGTCCGCTTCCGCCCGATCATGATGACGACGATGGCCGCGCTCGTCGGCACGCTGCCGATCGCCCTGGGCCTGGGCTCGGGCGGCGAAGCGCGTCGCCCGCTCGGGCTCGCCGTCGTGGGCGGACTGATCGTGTCGCAGACGCTGACGCTCTACATCACGCCGGTCTTCTACCTCTATATGGAAGCCGCGAGCGCGTGGATCCGCGGCAAGCGCGCGGCGATCTACTCGTAGATCACAAGCCCTCAACATGGGGAACCATGGCTTGATCTACGAAAATACTGGAACAGGTGTCCAGGCGCCGCCGTAACTCAAGGTGGGTTCCCTGAGTTTGTCAGGAGGCAGGCATGGCTTCTGG
>JAKALV010000282.1 GCA_021824055.1 Acidobacteriota bacterium | reverse complement strand
ACCCGCACCTCGCACTTGCACCTCGCACCCGCACCTCGCACCCGCACCTCGCACCCGCACCTGGCACCCGCACCTGGCACCCGCACCTCGCACCTGGGCACCTGGCACCGGCACCCTGACACCCTGACCCCTTGTCACCCTGTCACCTTCAGCTGCGCCCGAAGTGCGAGGTGTCAAGATGTGCCCTATGGCGCCTGCGTTGTTCTCAGATATCGAATCAGCGCAACCGTCGCGGCGGCGGCGCGGCGTTTCAGCACGACCAGCGGGGCAATTTGTTGAGCGCTGAAGTGACGACGGTCGACGCCGTCCCGCAGGTGATTCTCCACTTCTTCAAGGGAACCCGCGGCGATCCTCAGGAATCTCGCGAAGTCCGCGTGCTGGTACCGGCCGAAACCTTCAGCGATGTTGGACGGCACCGACGAAGCGGCCGTGCGGAGTTGGTTGCGAAACGCGACGTCTGCCGCGGCCGGGCCAGAGTCCGTCAGCCGATAGACGGCCACTTTCAGTTCGTTCGCAATCTTCCAGATGTCGAGCTCGGCGAAATGACGCGCAACCATGCTCCATCAGATAGGCACAGCCCATGCCAAGACACCCACAGGGGCACCAGGCACGACAACCGCCGTCTCAATGGCAATCTTTGCCACTCCCAAAGCGCCCAAAGGTGGCAAGTTTCTGCAACGCTTGGCACCAGCACCCTGGCACCAGCACCCTGACACCAGCACCCTGACACCTTGGCCCCCTGACACCCTGGAACCCTTATCGAGCCCCACACCCCTCCTTCAGCGCCGTCACCGTCTTCGCGGCAAATCCCCGCTTCACGACGAGCTGCTGATAGACCTCGGGGACCACTTCGCTCGAGTGCCAGCCGCGCCCGTTGGCGTGGAAGATGATGACGCTGCCGTTTCTGGCCCGGCGCACCACCTCTTCGGTGATGCGCGCGGCGGACAACTTCGGATCCGGATCGCCGGACACCACCGAATACAGCACCACGGACTGCCCCGCCACGTTCGCCATGCGGAGGCTCACGTCGTTGTACTCACCGTAGGGAGGCCGAAACAACGTGGCGCGGACGCCGTACTTGGCGCCGAGAGCGGCGACCGGTCCGCGAATCTCGGCCAGTTGCCCCGCTGCGGTCAGTCGCGGCAGATGGGCGTGCGCGTCACCGTGCGTCCCGATCTCGAAGAACGGCTGGTCGATCAACTCCCGGATCTGGCCGTCGTGCGCGGCAAGCCAGCGGCCCGACGCAAAGAACGTCGCGGGAATCCGATGCGCGATCAGAAACTGCACGAGCGGCACGTCAAAACCGCCGGCAGCTTTCACGGGACACAGGTCGAACGTCAGCGCGATCGCATGACAGTTCGCGGGTCCGCGCGTGAACACGCCGCCCGGCGCTCCGTGGACGGGCCGCGCAAACAACACCGCCACCGCCACCGCCGCCACCGCACCCGTGACGCTCTTCATTGCCTCATTGCCTCATTGCCCCATTGCCTCACTGCCTCACTGCCTCACTGCCCCACTGCCTCACTGCCCCACTGCTAATGTGCTCGCTTCAGTCTGAGCGCATTCGAAATCACCGACACCGAACTGAGGCTCATCGCCGCCGCCGCAAACATCGGGCTCAGCAGCAACCCAAAAAACGGATACAGCACGCCGGCGGCCAGCGGCACGCCGAGCGAGTTGTAGAGAAACGCAAACCACAGGTTCTGCCGGATGTTGCGCATTGTCGCACGTGACAGCGAGCGCGCGCGAACGATGCCGTCGAGGTCGCCGCGCAGCAGCGTGATCCCGGCGCTGGCCATCGCCACGTCGGTCCCCGTACCCATCGCAATGCCGACCTGCGCCCGCGCGAGCGCCGGCGCGTCGTTGATCCCGTCGCCGGCCATGGCGACAATCCGGCCCTCAGCCACGAGCTTCTGAATCACGTCCGCCTTGCCGTCCGGCAGCACGCCGGCAATCACATCGTCGAGACCGAGCGTCTTCGCCACGGCACGAGCCGTCGTCTCGTGATCGCCGGTGAGCATCACCACCCGCACGCCGTCGGCCTTGAGCGCCGCCATGGCGGCGGGCGTGGACGGCTTGATGCGATCGACCACCGATAACAACCCCGCCAGCTTGCCGTCGACACCGGCAAAGATCACCGTGTGCCCTTCGGCGCGCAGGGCGGCCGCGCGGGCATCAACGGGTCGGGTGTCAACACCGATCAGGGACATCAGGTCCTCGTTGCCAGCCGATACAATGCGGCCGTCCACCTCACCGCGAACGCCGCGTCCGGCCATGGCGCCGAAGTTTCCGGCGTCACCCAGGCTCACGCCGCGATCCACCGCGCCCGCCATCAAGGCGGACGCCAGCGGATGTTCGCTGGCGCGCTCGAGCGTGGCCACGAGCCGCAGCAGCGCATTGGCATCCATGGGCGAGACCGCCTCGACCACGGCGAGGCTCGGCTTCCCCTCAGTCAGCGTGCCCGTCTTGTCGACGACAACGGTGTCGACCGATCGCATGACCTCGATGGCCTCGGCGTTGCGGAAGAGCACACCCATCGACGCCCCGCGGCCGGCCGCGACCATGATGGACATCGGCGTGGCCAGACCAAGCGCGCACGGACACGCGATGATCAGCACGGCCACGGCGTTCACGAGCCCGTGGGCGATCCGCGGTTCCGGACCGAACAGCGTCCAGAGCGCAAAGGTCAGCACGGCCACCGCCAGCACCGCCACGACGAAATACGCCGACACGGTGTCCGCCAGCCGCTGGATCGGCGCGCGGGACCGCTGCGCGTCGGCGACCATCGCGATGATGCGCGCGAGCAGCGTGTCGGCCCCGACCTTCTCGGCGCGCATGACGAACGTGCCCGTCCCGTTGATCGTCGCGCCGATGACCCGATCGCCGCCGCGCTTCTGCACCGGCAGCGGTTCGCCCGACACCATCGATTCGTCGATGGTGGAGCCGCCCTCGATCACGACGCCGTCCACCGGCACCTTCTCGCCCGGGCGCACGCGCAGGCGGTCGCCCACGTGCACGTGCTCGAGGGGAATCTCTTCATCGTCGCGGCCGTCCTTGAGCCGACGCGCCACGGGCGCGAACAGCCCCATCAGCGCCTTGACGGCCGCGCCGGTCTCGACGCGCGCGCGAAGTTCCAGCACCTGGCCCACGAGCACCAGCGCCACGATCACCGCGGCGGCTTCGAAGTAGCGCGCCACATCGCCGTGATGGTCGCGCGCAGACGCCGGGAACAGATCCGGCGCGACCACCGCCACGACGCTGTAAATGAAGGCGACGCTCACGCCCATGCCGATCAGCGTGAACATGTTGAGGTTGCCCGTGCGCACGGAATTGACCGCGCGGACGTGAAATGGCCACGCGGCCCACAGCACGACGGGCGCCGCGAGCAGGAGCTCGATCCACGGGTACGCGAAGCCGCCCATCGTCAGCACGACCAGTGGCGCGGAGAGCAGCACGCTGACCCAAAGGCGCCGCTTGAGATCGCGCAACTCGTGCGCGCTCGCTTCGTCGGCCGACGTCGACGGCATCTCGGGTTCCAGCGGCATGCCGCAGATCGGGCAATCGCCGGGACCGTTCTGGCGAACTTCAGGGTGCATTGGGCAGACGTAGACAGTGACGGTGCCAGGGTTCCCGGGTGTCAGGGTGTCAGGGTGCTGGTGCGCGGTGTCAGGGTGCTGGTGCGCGGTGCCAGGGTGCTGGTGCGCGGTGCCAGGGTGCTGGTGCGCGGTGCCCGGGTGCGCGTGCGAGGCGCCGTGGTGTTTGGGCGTCATGGGCTTGGGCGTCGGCAACGTGGCGCCGGGCAGGGACATCATCTTTTCGAAGCTGATCTTGCAGCCCTCGCAACAGAAGAAGTAGTCGACGCCCTCGTGTGTGTGCGACCACTTGGCCTTTGCGGGATCGACTTTCATGCCGCAGATGGGGTCGATCGCCGGGGGCCGTGATGGCGTTTCGTGTGACGGGTGTGTGTCTGGTGTCATGGCTGTTCCGTGGTCGCGGATTCGAGCGCCTCGAGAATGGGACAATGCGGGTCGGTGCCGGCGTGGCAGGCGTGCACGAGATGTGAGAGCGCGTCGCGCATGCGCGTGAGGTCCCGGATGCGGCGTTCGAGATCGGCCAGCCGCTGTTCGGCGACCTTGCGGACCGACTGACGTCTGGCCGAGGTCGCGCGACGGAGTTTCAAGAGGGCCTCGACGTCCTTCAGGGACAGGCCCAGTTCCTGCGCCCGCTTGACGAACCGGAGCCGGCGCACATCGTCAGCCGAGTACTGCCGGTATCCCGACCGGGCGCGTCCCGCCGGACGAATGAGCCCTCGCCGCTCGTAGTAGCGCAGCGTCTGCGGGTTCACGCCCGCTTCACGCGCCGCTTCCGCAATCCACATCGCAACCTCCACCACCAAGTATGAACCCTGTACCAAGGTATAGAG
>JAKALV010000281.1 GCA_021824055.1 Acidobacteriota bacterium | reverse complement strand
GGTGCGCACGGCCGTTTCGTTCCGATGCGGACCGTTCGAGCCCGACTATCACGCGCTCGCCACCGAGAGCACAATCGTCCTGCCGTGGGATCGCGAGATCTTGCTCAACGGCGAACTGCAGCCGAACCCGAAGTACGAGGCGGTCTATCTGGATGATCCAGGCGGATACTAGAAACAAAAGTTTGCCACAGTGCACGTGCGAACTACTTTTCGTGTGATGGCTGCTCGCTGTCATTCCGTGCGCCGGAGCGCGGCGAGGCGAGCGTACGCCGACAATGAGGTCGGCGATGCCGCCGCTCGGTCAAGCATCGCAACGAGCCGAGATCGGCAACGGTTGTGGTGCGGCCACCTGACATAGCACAGGCGCGCAACGGAACAGCGGAGACGCGCGGCGCCGATCACCCCGCGGAGAGCAGACCATGCCATTGACGACATTCAATCCGAGGTCGGTCGCTGCGTGCAGGACCACGGCGCGCTGGACGGGACTGATAACCGCGGCGACCGGTTTGCTGACGCTCGTCGGCTGGTGGATGGACGTCACCCAATTGCGCTCCTGGCTTCCCGTCTGGGCACCCATGAAGCCGGACACGGCGCTCGCCGTCGTCGTCGCCGGTTTGACACTTTGGTCTCTTGCCCGGACAGGCGATGGCGCCCTGCAGTCCGGACGCTGGTGGCGCGTCACGGCGGCGTCGGTGACTGCGTTCCTGGGCGTGCTTGGCCTTGCTCAGTATTTGATCGGCGCACCAACAACCATCGGCGGCTGGCTCTCCGGGGCATGGGCTGGCACAGGTGCCCCGGCGCCGGACCGCATGTCCGTGCTTGCCGCCGTGGACTTGGTGCTACTCGGTACGTCGCTGGCGACGGTTGCACTGTCGTCGCGCCGCTGGCTCTCATGGATGTCGCAATCGCTCGCGTTGTTAGCCGGCTTTGGCGCCTTCGTTGCCGTGACGGGCTACTTCTACGGTCCGGAGAACCTCGGGCGCGCCGAGTATTTCGCGAGCACGGCGGTGCACACGGCGTGGGCGTTGATGATGCTCAGCGTGGGGGCGCTCTGCGTCAGGCCGGAGCAGGGGTTCGTGGCGCTCCTGAACGTGGACAGCGTTGGCGGTATGCACCTTCGCCGGCTGTTGCTTCCGGTTGCCGTCACCCCGGTGGTGCTGAACTGGGTGGAGCTCGAACTAGAGCGTCGCGGCGTCTTCCCGCCGACCTTTGGCTGGATGCTCGATTCGGCGGTGACGGCCCTCGCGCTGGCCGTGCTGGTCTGGTTGGGCGCCCGCGTAGTTCACCAGAAGGATGTCGTGCAGCAGATGACGCGAGAGGAACTGCAGTTCAGCGAGGAACGTTATCGCCAGCTCGTGGAGAGTTCGCCGCTCGCCGTCATCGTCAAGGATGAGGAGGGCATCGTGTTCGCCAATCCCGCGGCGGCGGCTTTGGTTGGCCTGCCCGACGTCGAGGGCTTGATGGACAAGTCGCCCTTCGCGTTCGTGCACCCCGACTCGCGACCGGCGTACCGGGCGGGCATCTGCCGGGTGCTGCGCGACGGCAAGCCACTGCTGCACATGGACCAGCGCCTCCAGCGCCTGGACGGCGCCGAGGTCGATATTGAGTACTCAGCCACTCTCGTGGAGTACCACGGCCGCCGCCTGGCCCAGGTGGTTGCCAAGGACACGACAGAGAGGCGGAGAGCGGAGCGCAGCCTGCGGGCGTCGGTTGAGCGCATGCAGCTTGTCGCGCGCGCCACCGGCGACGCCCTCTGGGACTGGGACGTGCTGGCCGACTCTACGTGGTGGAGCGACACCTTCTACGAGAAGTTCGGCTATGCGCCCGGTACCACGCCGACATTCGAGGCCTGGCTTGACCACGTGCATCCAGAGGACCGCGACCGGGCGACCACGGAGTTTCGCACCGCCGTTGAGGCGTGCGTGCAAGCGTGGTCGAGTGAGTACCGGTTTCGTCGCGCGGATGGTTCATACGGCGTCATTTTCGATCGCGCGCATGGAATTCTCGACGGGTCTGGTCGACTCGTCCGCATTGTGGGATCGATGGTGGACATCACCGACCTGCGGCACGTGGAAGAACAGGCGCGATTGCTCTCGCACGCCGTCGAGAGTTCCAACGATCTCATCTCGATTACCGACCTCGAGGCGAGGTTCCTGTTTGTCAACCGGGCATTCCTGGAGGCCTACGGTCTCAGCCGGGACGAGGTCATCGGGCAGACACCCGCCATGCTCGCCCTCGACCCGTCGCGCACGCCGCCGACTCACGAGATCATCCGCGGGAGCGTGCTGACTGGGCAGTGGAGCGGCGAACTCATGAACCGCCGCAAGGACGGGAGCGTCTTCCCGATTCAGCTCAATGCGTCGTGCGTGCGCGACGCGACTGGACAGGTGGTTGCCTTGATGGGTGTCGCGCAGGACATCACCAAACGCAAAGAGGCGGAACATGCGTTGCGCGAGAGCGAGGCCAAACTTCGCGCCACGTTCGAGCAGGCGGCGCTCGGCATTTGTCTGACCGACCTCGACGGGCGTTTTCTGCGCGTCAATGAGCGCCTGTGCAAGATTACGGGCTTCTCTGCGCCGGACCTGCTGACGCGCTCGTTCCAGCAGATCACGCACCCCGACGATCTCGCGCTAGATATCGACAACGAACGCCGCGTTATCGCGGGTGAAGTCGACTCGTACACCATGGAGAAGCGCTACCTCCGCGACGGTGGCGACCCTATCTGGGTGCGCTTGACGTCGTCATTGGTACGGAGCAGCGAGGGAGAGCCCGAGTACTTTGTGTCGGTCGTCGAGGACATTTCGCCGCAGCGGCAACTGGAGGCGCAGCTGCTTCAGTCGCAGAAGATGGAGGCCGTCGGTCGGCTAGCCGGCGGAGTCGCACACGATTTCAACAACATCCTGACGGTCATCCAGGGGCACCTCGGTTTGCTTGCGCTTAACCCCTCGCTCGAGCCACCCGTCAGTGAGTCCTACGACGAAATCGGCAAGGCGGTGCGTCGGGCGACTGACCTGACGCGGCAACTGCTCCGGTTCAGTCGCCGCGAGATTCTCCAGCCGCGGCAGATTGACCTGAACGAAGTGGTGGCGAAGCTGGCCAAGATGCTCCAGCGGCTAATCGGCGAGGATGTGATGCTGTCGCTCGAACTCACCGAAGACGCGCTCTCCGTCCGCGCGGACTCCGGCATGATCGAGCAGGTGCTCATGAACCTCGCGGTCAACGCCCGCGATGCGATGCCCCGCGGCGGCTCATTACACATTGTAACCTATGAGCGCGCGCTCGATGAGCCAACGGCAGAACGTGACGAGGTCTCGGCGGGCCGATACGCCTGCCTCCGCGTGAGCGACACCGGCGGCGGTATCCCGGCTGACGTGCTGCCGCACATCTTCGAACCGTTCTTCACCACCAAGGAAGCCGGTCGCGGCACCGGCTTGGGGCTCGCCACCGTATTCGGCATCGTCCGCCAGCATGGCGGCACGGTGAAAGTGGTGAGCGACGCCGGACAGGGCGCCACGTTCGAGATCTGTCTGCCGCTCAGCTTGGAATCCGACGCAACGCCAGACCTTCAGTCTGGCCTGGCCGCATTGCCCGCCACGGCGGGGCGTGGAGGTGGTGAATGCGTGTTGCTGGCAGAGGATGATGCGGGCGTGCGTCGGGTGGCCCAAGCCGCCCTCGAGCGCCAGGGATACCGCGTGCTGACCGCGACCGACGGCGATGATGCCTGGCACCAGTGGACGACGGAGCAGCGACCCATCGACCTGCTCATCACGGACCTCGTGATGCCCGGTGCCCTCAATGGAACAGCTCTCGCCGCCAAGTTGCGCGAGGCTAAGCCCACGCTGAAGGTCATCTTCACCAGCGGCTACAGTGCCGAGTTCGCCGGACAACCGATCTCACTTGCGGAGGGACAGGCCTACTTGGCCAAGCCTTTTGACCTCACGCGCCTGCTCGCCCTGACCGCTGAGATGTTGCGCGGCGACATCGCGGCATCGTAGCGGTCACAGTCGCGCCGGCGCCTCCGGCAACGCGCGAGCGGGCGGACTACGCCAGCTCCCCCACCGCCGCCTCGTACCCCACGCCTTCGGACATCCGCTGGTAGATCTGCCCGATCACCTCGGCGCTGCCCAGCAGGAACCGGCAGCGCGGCGCCCCGTTCGACCGGCATTCCACCTCGTAGCACGCCAGCGGCGCATCGGCCAGCTTGCCGAAAAAGTCGGCGAGCAGCCCCATCGAGTAGTAGCACGCGGGGAAGCCGATGTTCAGCGCAGGGTCGGCCTCCGCCCAGTCGGTGGAGTCGAGGGTGATCACGACATCGTTCAGCGTGCCGACCTCCAACGAGCCCCATCCGGTGTCGCGGAAGAACTCGGCCGAGAGCCGCTGGAACTCGGCAAAGCCGACGCCTTCGGCAGTGCCGCCGCGCGCCGCAAGCCACTC
>JAKALV010000029.1 GCA_021824055.1 Acidobacteriota bacterium | reverse complement strand
TCTTGTTGTTCTTTCCGCCGCTGCCGTGGTGCTGCTCCTGCACACCGCCGCCTTCGCTCAATCCGTCGACGACATCGTCGCCAGGAATCTCGCCGCCAAGGGCGGTGCCGACAAACTGCGGGCGTTGCAGACGCTGCGGCAGACCGGCAGCATCACCATGCAGGGCATGAATGCCAGGATGACGACGTCGTTCAAGCGCCCGTACATGAACCGGCAGGAGATCGACGTCATGGGTCAGACCATGGTGATGGTGTTCGACGGCACCAAGGGCGCCATGCTCAACCCGATGGTGGGGCCGGACCCGATCGCGATGCCGCCCGAGCAGGTGGAGATGATGAAGGATCAGTCCGACTTCGACGGGCCGCTGCTCGATTACAAGGCGAAGGGCTACGTCATCGATTTCGTCGGCAACGAAACGTTGGACGACAAGCCGGTGTTCCATCTGCGGATCTCGCGCAAGGCGCTGCCGCCGCAGGATCTGTATCTCGACGGCACGACGTATCTCGAAACCAAGATGTCCACCACCGTGCCCGGCTCGGGCGTGATGGAAGTGAAGTTCGGCGACTACCGCACGGTGGATGGCTTGACGATGCCGTACTTGCTGCAGAGTTTTGCGGGCAACATGATGGTGAGCGAGATGAAGATTGACAAGATCGAGTTCAACGTCAAGCTCGACGACTCGTTGTTCAGGATCAAGTAAGCCGCCCCTGCAGCTTGTCCCGGTACCGCCGGCTCAGCATCAGCTTGGTGCCGTCGCGGAGGATTACCTCGAAGTCGCCGCTGAACCACGGGTGCAGCTCCTTGACGCGCTCCATGTTCACAATGCGCGAGCGGTGGATGCGCATGAACATCTGCGCGTCCAGCCGGGCCTCGATCGCGTTCATGGTTTCGCGCAGCAGGTGGACGTCCGCGCCGGCGTGGATGCGCACGTAGTTGCCGGCCGCCTCGATCCAGTCGATCTCATCGGTCCTGAGAAAGAACAGCCGGCCGTCGGACTTGACGATGAGCCGCTCCTGCCTGGCCGGCGCCGGCGCCGCGGGCTGCAGCTCGCGGACCAGCTGCATGAGCTGTGTGCGCAGCGCGCCGCCTTCTCTGGCCTCCAGGTGCTTGCGCGCGCGGTCCACTGCGCCCTCAAACCGCTCGCGGCCGAACGGCTTCAGGAGGTAGTCCACGGCCTGGACCTCGAAGGCCTGGATCGCGTACTGATCGTAGGCCGTCACAAACACCACGGCCGGCATCCGATCGGGGCCGACCGCCTGAATCACCTCGAAGCCGGTCCGCCGGGGCATCTGCACGTCCAGAAAGACCAGGTCAGGCGGCTGTCCCCCGATGCCGTGAATGATCGCTTCCACGGCCTGGTCGCCGTCGCTGGCCTCGCCGACAACCTCGAACCCGGCCTGGCCGGCGATCAGCGTCCGCACCCGCTCGCGCGCCAGGGGCTCATCATCGACAATGAGGGTACGAATGGACGTGCCTGTGGTGTTGGCCATGGGAAGTTAGACGCGAGCCGTGGCCGCTGGGACGGGAAAGATATACGAGAAAGATATTCAGTTCCGATACGGAAAGGTGAGGCGCGCCGTGAAGCCGCCGGGTCCGCGGTCCAGGTCGAGCCGGCCCTGATCACCGAAATGATGTTCGAGCCTGGCGCGGGTATTTGTGAGGCCGATTCCGCCCGGACGGACCCGGTTCTCGGTGACCGGCCCGGGGCCGTTGTCGGCCACCGTCAGCGCAAGCAGGTCGTCTTGCCGGGCGGCACGGATGTCGATGTGGCCGGGCCCCGTGTACGGCGCCACGCCATACTTCACGGCGTTCTCGACCAGCGGCTGCAGGATCAACGTCGGCACCCAGCAGTCGAGCGTCCCGCGCTCGATTTCAATATTGAGCGTCAACCGGTCGCCAATCCGCATTCTTTCGATCTCGAGGTAGCTGCGGATGAATTCCACCTCGCGGGAGAGCCGCACGACCCGCTGGCCGCCCAATTCCAGCGTGACCCTCAGCAAGTCGCTCAGCCGCACCAGGACCTGGTCGGCCAGGTTGACGTCGCGGTGCATGAGCGTCGAGATGGCGTGAAGCGTGTTGAAGAGAAAATGCGGCTGCAGCTGCTGCTGGAGGGCGGTGAGCTGGGCTTCAATGAGCCGCGTCTCGAGGTTGGCCTCGTTGAGCGCCCGGTCCTGCGCCTCGCGGTAGTAGAAGACCGCGTGGGCGAGCGCCACCACGCCCACGCCGGCCGCCAGCTCCCAGTCGATCAGCTGCAGCAGCTGGTCGGGGAGCGCCGACATCCACCGGCCGGCAAACGCCGCCGCGTAGCCGTGATGGAGGCCCTGTAGGACCTGCGCGCGCACATATAGCCCCGCTTGCGTCGTTGTCTGCAGGCAGATGTGAAGCGCGCCGGCGGCGATGGCCGCGGCGATATGGAGCGGGATGGCGACCTGCGGCGTACGGTCCACGCGCCAGCGAGCCGAAAGCGCGGCCAGCGGCAGCGCGAGCGCCGCCCAGCCGAACCAGAACGACGAGTTGAGCACCGCCAGCGCGACGGTGTCGGGGACGCGGCCCTCGTTGCGCACCGTTTCGTACGCGAGCGCGGTCGACAGCAGCGAGGCGACGCCGGCGATGAGCAGGACGAAACCGATCGTGCGCGCGCGAAAACGCATCTTGCCACTATACGTGGGCGGCGAAATGTATTTAGAATTGTCCGCGTGAGTACACCCAGCCGCTCAACGCGGCAGCGGCGGGCGGGCGATCCGTGGACCGTGACGGATGCCAACGAGCTGTACGACGTGGATCGCTGGGGCAAAGGCTATTTTTCCGTCGCCCCGAACGGGCACCTGCTCATTCACGGCACCAAGAATCCCTCACGCGCCATCGATCTCAAGCAGCTGATCGACTCGCTGCAGCTTCGCGGCATCGGCCTGCCGATCCTCGTCCGGCTTCCCGAGGTGCTCAAGCACCGGCTCGGCGAGATCCACGGCGCGTTCCAGGCCGCGATCGCGCAGCACAACTACGACGGCAAGTATTTCTGCGTCTACCCGATCAAGGTGAATCAGCAGCGGCAGGTGGTCGAGGAGGTGCTCGAGTTCGGCCGCGAGTACGGTTTCGGCCTCGAGGCCGGCTCCAAGCCGGAGCTGCTTGCCGTGATCGCGATGACGGACAACAGCACGCCGATCATCTGCAACGGTTTCAAGGACGCCGAGTTCATCGAGATGGCGATGCTGGCCCAGAAGATGGGCCGCCGCATCATCCCGGTGGTCGAGAAGTACACCGAGCTGAAGCTGATCCTCGATTACTCGCGCAAGGTCGGCGTGCGCCCGAACATCGGCATGCGGGTGAAGCTGGCCGCGCGCGGCGGCGGACGCTGGCAGTCGTCGGGCGGCTATCGGTCCAAGTTCGGCCTCACGGTCGCCGAGGTGCGTCAGGGACTCGAAGAGCTGAAGGCGAACGGCATGCAGGACTGCTTCAAGCTCCTGCACTTCCACCTCGGCAGTCAGATTCCCAACATCCGCATCGTCAAGGGCGCGCTCAATGAAGCCGCGCGCGTGTATGCCGAGCTGGTGAAGGAAGGCGCGGGGCTCGAATATCTCGACGTCGGCGGCGGTCTCGGCGTCGACTACGACGGCTCGCAGACGAATTTCGAGTCGAGCGTGAACTACACGCTCGAGGAATACGCGAACGACGTGGTCTACCACGTGCAGACCGTCTGTGACGACGCGGGGGTGAAGCATCCGACGATCGTGTCGGAGAGCGGCCGGGCGATCGTGGCGTACCACAGCTGCCTCATCTTCAACGTGCTGGGCGTGTCTGATTTCGGCGACGACGTGGTGCCGGAGCCCAACGGCGAGGAGCCGGAGCAGCCGCTCGTGGACCTGAAAGAGACCTACGAGAATCTGACCGCCCGCAACGCGCTCGAAAGTTACAACGACGCGCAGGAATCGCTCGACATGGCGCTCAACCTGTTCAACGGCGGTTATCTGCCGCTGGCGCAGCGCTGTCAGGCGGAAACGCTGTACTGGGCCATCTGCGCCAAGATCCGCAAGCTCGTGCAGCAGATGGACGACGTGCCGGAAGACCTTCAGGGGCTGGACGACGCGCTGGCCGACACGTATTTCTGCAATTTCTCGCTGTTCCAGTCGATTCCGGACGCGTGGGCCATCAAGCAGCTGTTTCCGGTGATGCCGATTCACCGGCTGAATGAAGCGCCGACGCGGCAGGCCGTGCTCGGCGACATCACGTGCGACTCGGACGGCAAGCTCGATCAGTTCATCGACCGCCGCGACGTCAAGCGCACGCTGTCATTGCACTCGTTCAACGGCGATCCGTACTACCTCGGCGTGTTTCTCGTGGGCGCGTACCAGGAAATTCTCGGCGACCTGCACAACCTCTTCGGCGATACGCACGCGGTGCACGTCACGCAGGACGCCGAGGGCAACGTCATTCTCGACGCCGTCATCAAGGGCGACACGGTCCGCGAGGTGCTCGATTACGTGGAATTTGACGGGGACCTGCTCGTGCGCAAGCTGCGCGAGTCCATGGAAACCGCGGTGCGCGAAGGCCGCCTCGAGTTTCAGGAAGCCGGCCAGCTGCTGCGCTTCTACGAAGACGGCCTGCACGGATACACCTATCTCGAAGAGCCCAACGAATAGCCGCGTTGCGCCGCACCGGGGAACGCCGCTCGAGGCGGCGCGTTTGGGATTAGACTCAAATCCAGTGTCATGAGACGCGCACGGTTGTTTCTTTTCCTGCTGGCGATTGTGGTGCCCGCCGTGCCCGCCGTCGCCCAGACCACCGATGTCGTCGCCCAGGCCCGGGCTCTTGAGAAGTCGGGCCAGCGCGCGGACGCCATCGACATGCTGCGCGCGCGTCTCGCCGTCGCTCCAGGCGACGACGATGCCCGCGAGATGCTGGGGCTGTATCTCTCCTGGGAAGGAATGTACGACGAGGCGCGCACGCTGCTGCAGCTCGTGGTGGATCACCGGCCGGGCGATGCCGATGTGCTCGCCGGCTTGATGAACGTCGAGCTGTGGTCGGGACATCCCCAAGCCGCCAAGACGCTGGCCGAGCGCGGTGTGTCACAGTGGCGTGGCGATGGCCGGTTTACGCAAGGACGCGCGCGCGCCCTCAGGGCGATGGGGGTGGCGCTGCCATGGACGATGTCGGCGGCCCACACGCACGATTCCTTCAGTGACAGCCGCCAGGCATGGCGCGAGACACAGATGTCACTGAAGCGCGACACGCCGGTGGGCGCCGCCGTCGCGACGGTCATTCGCGCCGAGCGCCTCGGACGCAAGGACACTCAGTATCAAGTGGACCTCTATCCGAAGTTCCGGCCCGGCACCTATGCGTACGTCTCTGTCGGCGTTGCGCCCGACAAACGTTTGTTTCCACATCTTCGAACGGGCGCCGACGTCTACCAATCGGTCGGCAACGGTTTCGAGGTCGCCGCGGGTTTTCGCCGGCTCGAGTTTTCAACGCCGACGACGATCTACGTCGGTGCCGTGAACAAGTACGTGGGCCACTGGCTGCTCACTGGCCGCATGTACTATGTGCCCAATCGCGCGGGCGCCAGCTCGAAGTCGTACCACGGATCGTTCCGCCGCTATTTCGGCGGCGATGAAACGAGCTATGTCGGCGGACGGTACAGCCGTGGGTTTGCCCGCGAGGAAATCGTCAGCGTTAACGATTTTGAAGTGCTTTCGTCGGACACTGTTGCCGGCGACGCGGATATTGCGATCGCCCGCCGTTGGCGGTTGACGCTCCAGGCGTCGTCGAGTCGTCAGGACCGCATGTCGAACCCTTCGCTGCGTCAGAACACACTGGCGGGCGGGCTGAGCTTTCTCTTTTGAACCCGGCGTCAGCGTGATGATTCGATGACCACCGACGCCGACTTCGATCTCGACGACCCGGAAGCGGTGCTGCGCGAGGCGCGGCGGAACTTTATCGACGCCTTTCCCGGCCGCCTGCAATCGGTCGTCGTGCTCTTCAACGTCGGTGCGTCCGATCGCGCAACGGCGCCAAACGCATCGTTGCGGCGCCTGGTGCACCAGATGGTCGGCATCGCCGGCACGCTCGGCCTGCCCGCGGTCAGCGAACGCGCCGCCGATCTGGAGCAACTGGTCATCGCGTGGAGCGACCCGCGCCTTCTCGTGACATCCGACGATGTGCTCGGGGCGGTGGCGGCGGTGCAGCACGCGTTCGACGCCGACCTCGCACGGCCCGCCCCGGCCTGGGCGACACCGCCGGCGAAGCCAGTGCGGGCGCGACTGCTGGTGGTCGAAGATGACCAGGATCTTCGAAACGTGGTGGCTGCGTCGCTGCGGAGCGCGGGCTATCAGGTGACCGCGATCGGGAACGGCGCCGAGGTCTTCGATCGCGCGCGTCTCGAACGGCCGGCGCTGGTGCTGCTCGACATCGATCTTCCCGGACTCAATGGACACGCCGTCTGCCGGAAGCTCAAGGCCTCGCCCGACCTGTCCGCCACGCCAGTCGTATTTATGACGTCGCGTGCCTCGCTGAACGACCGGCTGACCGGCCAGGCGCTTGGCGCCGACGACTACCTGATCAAGCCGATCGATCCGGCGGAGCTGTGCGTGCGGATCGAACTGTTGCTGCGCGACCGGCCGCCGGTGCCGGCCGGCGCATTTCAGGCTGCCGGGAGATTACTGACCTACGAAGCCTTTGTGCTCGCAGCCGACGAAGTGCTGCATCGCGAGGCGGCCAGCCTGGCGTTCATGCGTCTGCCGTCCGGCACCGAGCAGGACACGCTGACATCGCTCGCAACGGATGCGCGGAGCCGTGACGTATTGGCGCACTACGACGGGCGGCACGCCCTGTGGTTGTTGCCGCTGGCACCGCTGGCGGCGGCGACCGAGCGTGTGCGCGCGGCGGCGGCCAGGTTCCCGGGACTTCGCGCCAGTGTGGTCGCCGCGCAGCCAAACACCCGAACGCTCGAAACGCTGCTCGCGGAAATCGACACAAGGCTCGATGTGAGAGCGGCACCCAGCTCCGTGCTGCTCGCCGACGATGACCCGGCGATCATGCGCATCGTGGATGCGCAGTTGCGAGCGGCCGGATACAAGACGGAGCTGGTGTTCGACGGTGTCGCCGCGCTGGAAGCGGTGGCGGCGCATCACCCGACCGTGCTGGTACTCGACCTGATGATGCCGAAGCGAACGGGCTTTGACGTGCTTGGCGATTTGAGCGCCGATCCGGCCAGGCCCAAAGTCATCGTGCTGTCCGCGCGGGGACGCGAGGAGGATGTGACCCGTGCATTTGCTCTGGGTGCCGACGACTATATGACCAAGCCGTTCAGCCCCCAGGAACTGCTGGCGCGCGTCGCCCGTCTCGCCCGGTGACATACGTTCTGTCCATCGCTGATGCGTTTCGACGGTTTCTGGTGCCATTCCTTATTGGCGCCGCCATCGTCTTCGCGGTCCTGCTGACGTTGCTGCTGGTGCAACGGTGGGTGCGTTCGCTGGCGGAGGCCCGTCGCGCGCGCTTCGCGGCCCGCTATCAGCCGATCATCGAGCGTGTGCTTCAAGGCGCCGCGGACGCGCGCGACGAGTTTGTGCTGCGCCGGGCGGCCCGGCGAACACCCAGCGTCATCGGCCAACTGCTCGTGGCGCCGCTGTCCGCGCTCAGCGGGTCGCCCGTCGCCAATGCCGCCGCGTTCGCGCAGGCGGCCGGCCTCGATCATTGGTGGCGGCGTGAGAGTCGGCAGCGTTCCTGGTGGCGGCGCACCGAGGCCGTGCGTGCGCTGGGTCTTATCAATGACCGGTCGGCATTCGACGTGATTGCCGCGGCGTTCGACGATCCGCATGAAGAAGTACGCGCCGCCGCCGCGAGTGCGGCCGGCCGGCTGGCCGATGTGCGCGCGGCCGTACCGCTGCTCGCGCGGCTGCCCGACGAGTCGCGGCACCAGCGCGTGAGGGTGATCGACGCGCTGCGGCAGATCGGCCGTCCCATGGCCACGCCGCTGCTGGCGGCGCTCAGGGAATCGCCCCAGCTACTGCCGTTTGTCGTGGAGCTCGTGCCCGTTGTGTGCGGCAGCCTCGCGGTTGAGGATCTGCTGGTCTGGACGGCGAGCGACAGCGCCGGCGTGCGTGCCGCCGCGTTGCAGGCGCTCGGCCGAATTGGTGTCGACGAGCTCTGTTACTACCACGCGCTGAGGGCGCTGGGTGACGACGACGCCGGCGTGCGCGCCATGGCCGCGCGTGCGCTGGGCCGTTCGGGACGCGATGACGCCGCGCCGTATCTGGCGGCGCGACTCGATGACGACTGGATCGTGGCGGCGGAAAGCGCAACAGCGTTGGGCGGGTTGCGCGAGGCCGGTCGCCAGCTGCTCAGTGAGCATGCCGCGGGTGTCGGCCAGGGTGCCGGTCTTGCGCGCCAAATGCTGTGGGAACTTGATCATCGCCGTGCCGCGTCCGCGGCGGGAGGCGCGTGACGCAATGATCCGCCAGTACGTCATCATGGCGCTGTCGCTGTTCGATCTGGCCGTGCTCGTGTATTTTCTCGCGCTGAACACGCTCTATCTCGTGTTCTGCGTTGTCGCGCTGGTGAGTCTGGCGCGGCATCGCCTGCGATGGACGTCGCGTGAACTCGATGCCGTGATCCGGTCTCCGGCCACGCCCGGCATTTCGCTGATCGTGCCGGCGTACAACGAGGAGGCCACGATCGGCGAGAGCGTGCGCGCGCTGCTGCTCCTGAACTACCCGGCCTTTGAAGTGGTCGTGGTCAACGATGGCGCCACGGACCGCACGATGGCCGTGCTGGCGGAACGCTATGGCATGCAGCCGGCGCCGGCCGCGTACGCGCAACCTGTGGCCACGCAACCGGTCAAAGCGTACTATCGCTCGCTGCAGCATCCGGATCTGGTCGCCATCGACAAGGCCAACGGCGGCAAGGCCGACGCGATCAATGCGGGGATCAATGCCGCCAGGTACCCGCTGGTGTGCGTGATCGACGCGGATTCGCTGCTCGAAGAGCATGCCCTCACACGCGCGGTGTTGCCGTTCCTTGAGGACCCGGACACGCTGGCGTCCGGCGGCATCGTGCGGATCGTGAACGGGTGCGGCGTGGAAGCCGGGCGGGTCACACGTGTCGGGCTGCCAGGCAATCCGCTCGCGGCGTTTCAGGTCGTCGAGTACCTGCGGGCGTTTCTGGCCGGGCGGGTCACGTTGTCGTCCATGAATGCGCTGCTGATCATCTCCGGAGCGTTCGGCCTGTTCAAGCGCCACGCCGTGGTCGAGGCCGGCGGGTTCCGCGTGGACACCGTGGGCGAGGACATGGAGATCGTCACGCGGCTGCACAGGATTTATCGCGAGCGCAAACAGCGGTACCGGATCGTCTTTCAGCCGGATCCCGTGTGCTGGACCGAAGCGCCGGAGTCGCGCAAGATCCTCGGCAGTCAGCGCAATCGCTGGCAGCGTGGAACCATGCAGGTGTTGTGGTACCACCGGCGGATGCTGGCCAACCCTCGCTACGGCGCGATCGGGCTGCTCGCGATGCCGTACTACCTGATCTTCGAGGCGCTGGGTCCGATCATCGAGTTCTTCGGTTTCGCCGTCACGATCGTGGCCACGGCGTTCGGGCTGCTCGATGTGCGCTTTGCCATCCTCCTGTTTCTCGCGGCAATCGCGTACGGCGCCGTGATTTCGGTTGGCGCGGTCCTGCTCGAGGAAGTCTCGTTCAGGCGGTATCCGCGCGCGCGCGATCTCCTGATTCTGGCCCTGATCGGCATCGCCGAGAACTTCGGCTATCGGCAGCTCACGACGTGGTGGCGGCTGAAAGGCGTGAGAGACTTCTTTAAACGGACGCAGGGCTGGGGCACGATGACCCGGAAGGGATTCACGAGACCATGACGAAGCTGTTGCTGGCCGAAGACGATCCGTCGATTCAGTTGGTGGCGAGGTTGTCGCTCAAGCGCGCCGGGTTCGACGTGACGGTGGCCGCCAATGGCGTTGAGGCGCTGGCGTGCGTCGCCGCCGACCGCCCCGATGTCATCCTCCTCGATTGGATGATGCCGGAGATGGACGGCCCCACGGTGTGTGCCCGGCTCAAGGCGGATCCCGCCACGCGCGACATTCCAGTCGTCTTTCTGACCGCGAGAACCCAGCAGAACGAGCTGCAGCACGGCCTGACGCTCGGCGCCATCGGCTACATCACCAAGCCGTTTGACGCGCTGGCGCTCGGCGCGCGAGTGCACGAGTTGCTGGGGGCATCGTGATGACGGTCTCACTGAGGCAGCGGACTCTGGCCGGCGCCGCGATCGCCGTGGTTGTGCTGGCGGCCGTCGGGTTGCTCGCATGGCGCAGCACCATTGTGCTGATCGATGCAGGGCAGTGGGTGGATCACACGCACCAGGTGATTGCGCAGTTGGACAGCGTCCGTTCGTTAGTGAAGCAGGCGGACGCTGCCGTCGCCGCCTCCAACGGCCGCGTCTCAGGTGTGGAGGCGGTCGCCGCGACGATACGCGAGCGGGCGGCGACGCTGACCCGATTGACGGCTGCGAACGTCGACCAGCAGGAACGGGTCCGCGAGTTGACGGAGGCGGGCCGCCAGTTGGCCAGCGGCGCGCGCGACGTCGCGCAAGTGCATGTTGCCGTGGACCGGTTGCGCGTCATCGTGGACGCCATGACCGCCGCCGAGAATAACTTACTGATTGCGAGGCTGCAGGCGAGCGAGTCGAGCGCCGCACGAATGACCCGCGCGCTGGCGGTGTTCACGTTTACCGGCGGTGTGTTTCTCACGCTCGCGTTTGTCGTGATCTATCGCCAAATGCAGCGTCAGTTGACGCTCGAGCGGGAGCGCTATGAATCCGAGCAGCGCATGAAGACCGTGATCGACAATATGCTTGGGGGTCTGGTCATCTCGGACACGCACGGACGGATCGAGACGATCAATCCGGCGGCGGAGCAGATGTTCGGGTACGCGCCGGGCGAGCTGGTCGGTGAATCCCTCAGGAAGCTGATGGCCGTGTCGGACGAGGAGGCCGGGGCGATTCTCGACCAGATGCTCGGACCGATGATCGGCAAGGTCACCGAATGGGAGGTCGCGCGCCGCAAGGACGGATCGACGTTTTCCCTGGAGTTGTCGCTCTCCACGTTCACCACCGACGATGGCCAGCACCTGGCCAGCCACATCAGGGACATTTCCGAGCGGCGGGAAATCGATCGCATGAAGAATGAGTTCGTCGCGGTCGTCAGCCACGAGCTGCGCACCCCGCTGACGTCCATACGCGGCGCCTTGCAGCTTGTCTTGGCCGATCCCCCGGCATTCCAGAATCCCGAGCACTCGCAGCTCCTCGATATCGCGCTCAAGAACTCCGAGCGGTTGATCCGGTTGATCAACGACATTCTCGATGTGTCCAAGATCGAGGCTGGGCAGGTAAAGCTGCGGCTGCGCACGTGCGACGTCGGCGGGATCATCCGCACCAGCCTCGAGAGCGTCGCGGAGATGGCGCGCTCCGCCAGGGTACGGTTCATCGTGGATGACGCCGACCGCCTCCTGGTGCGCGCCGATGCCGACCGGCTCGTGCAGGTGGTGACGAACCTGTTGTCGAACGCCGTCAAGTTTTCGCCGGCCAACGCCGCGATTCATATCGCGTCGCGCGTCGCCGAGCCTTTCGTGGAGATCGCTGTTCAGGACAGCGGTCCCGGCATGACCCGCGAGGAGCTCTCGCAGCTGTTCGGCAAGTTCCGCCAGCTCGACAGCTCGGCGACCCGCCACCAGGGAGGCACGGGACTGGGCTTGTCGATCTCGAAGGCGCTCATCGAACAGCACGGCGGCACGATCACCGTCCGGAGCGAGCCCGGCCATGGCAGTACGTTTACGATTTCGCTGCCGGCGGCCACCGAACCGCTCGAACTCGCGGCAGGCGACGGCGGCCGGACGGCGGCCGGCGCGCAGCACGTGGTGATCCTCGCCGAAGATGATGACGATCTTCGCGAAGTCATGGCGCATGCGTTAACGCGCAAGGGATTCCGGGTGATGGCGGCGCCCAACGGCGACGTGGCACGGTCGCTGTATGCGACCACGCCATGCGACGCGGTCGTGGTCGACCTGCACATGCCCGTCTCGGACGGCTTCGCCTTGATTGCGCATGTGCGCGAAGACGAACGCGGCCGCGAGACGCCGATCCTCGTCGTGTCCGGCAGCAACACCGGCCGCGGAGAAGATCGATCCATGTCGCTCGGGGCGAATGTGTTCTTTACCAAGCCGGTCGATCCCGATCAGCTCGTTGCCGAGCTCAATCGCCTGTTGCGCGGCAATACCGGAAAGTGACCATGCCTGCCGGAGAGCGCGGAGCGGCCGATCCGGCTCACCAACAACATCCTCGACGAGTCGACGTTCGAGGCGGGCAAGGTCCAGCGTCGGGCGACACGATCACCGTGGGCGAGCCCGCCGGTAACCGCAGGGCTGAAGGCCTTCGGCGACGAAAACAAGGGGTCCGGATCTACGCGCTGACCGCGACGGCCGCCGGCCGCAGCACTTCGTCGTTGATCAAATATCCCGGACGAATGACCCCAACGACCGTGTTGGGCGCCGTGCCGGCGGGCGAGGGCACGCTCGACACGGCTTCGTGACGCGCGGGATCGAAGGGTTGGCCCATGGGGTCGACTCGCTTCACGCCCATGCCCTCGAGCGTCGTGATGAACTGCTGGCGGACGATCGACACCCCCTGAATGACGGGATCGGAACGGTCGCCCGCCGATTCCAGCGCGCGATCGAGATTGTCGAGCACTTCGAGGAACGACACGAGCAGCGATCGCCGTCCGCGCTCCACGTCTTTCGACAGTTCCTTTCGCAGCCGCGCCCGCGCATCCTCGAACTCGGACGAGGCCGAACGGTACTGGCTGATCAGTCGCTGGATCTCTTCGTCCTTGGTGGCCAGCTGCTGCTCGAGGTCTTCCACGTACCTCGGTTTGAGCTTGGGTTCTTCCGGGGCGTCGCCCGTGTCGGAAGGTTCTTTCGTCCACCAGCGGCGGTCGGTCACTTTCAAATCAGTCATGTGGTGTATGTTCCCTGGTTGAAGCCCCGCCGCTCCGAATTCACAATCCCGCGGCGACGAGCGCCTTTTCGATGTAGGCAAACGTCAGGGCGCCATCGGCAACATCGATCGTCACCGTGCCGCCGTGTTCGAGCTTGCCGAACAGAATTTCGTCGGTGAGCGGATCGCGGACGTCGCGCTGAATCACGCGGGCGAGCGGGCGCGCGCCGAACGTCGGGTCGTAGCCCTTTGCGGCGAGCCACGCCCGGGCCGCCGGCGTGAGCGTGATCGCCACGTGCTTCTCGGACAACTGCGCTTCGAGCTGGAGGATGAACTTCTCGACGATCGTCTCCATCACCGCCGGCGTCAACGAGCCAAACGTGACGATCGCATCGAGACGGTTGCGGAATTCAGGGCTGAAGATGCGCTCGATGGCGGCCTTCGACTTGCCGCCGGGCGCGTTGCCTTCCGTGAAGCCCACCGTCTTCGCGCTCATCTCGCGCGAGCCGGCGTTCGACGTCATGATCAGCACGGCGTTGCGGAAGTCGGCCTTGCGGCCCGTGTTGTCGGTGAGCGTGGCGTGATCCATCACCTGCAGCAGGATGTTGAAGATGTCCGGGTGCGCCTTTTCAATTTCGTCGAGCAGCACCACGCAGTACGGATGCGTGCGCACGGCGTCCACGAGCTGACCGCCCTGCTCGAACCCGACGTACCCGGGCGGCGCGCCGATCAGGCGGGCCACGGCGTGCTTCTCCATGTATTCCGACATGTCGAAGCGGATGAACTCGTTGCCGAGCTGCAGCGCGAGCTGCTTGGCCAGCTCGGTCTTGCCGACGCCGGTCGGACCCGTGAAGAGGAAACAGCCCGACGGCCGGTCGGGGGCGCCGAGGCCGGCGCGCGACCGCTTGATGGATTGCGCCACGGCGTGCACGGCCTCCTGTTGACCGAACACGACGCGCTCGAGCGAGGCTTCGAGGCTGCGCAGCCGCTCGCGATCGGACGCCGACGCCTGCCGTTCGGGGATGCGCGCGATCTTGGCGATCACGGCTTCCACTTCGGCGGCGTCGATCACCGGCACCGAGCCGGTCGGGGCGGCGAGCCGCGCGACGGATCCGGCTTCGTCGATCACGTCGATCGCGCTGTCGGGCAATCGCGCATCGCGCAGATGCCGCGCCGCCAGTTTCGCCGATGCCTCGAGGGCCGCGTCCGTGTACGTCACCTGGTGATGATCCTGGTACCGGCTGCGCAGGCCCGCGAGGATCTGCGTGGCCTCGGCCACCGACGGCTCGTCGATCGCGATCTTCTGCAGCCGGCGCGCCAGCGCGCGGTCCTTCTCGATGTGCTTGAACTCCTCGAATGTCGTCGACCCGATCACGCGCAGATCGCCGGCGGTGAGGATCGGCTTGATCAGCGTCGCCAGATCCATCGTGCCGCCCGTGGTGGCGCCGGCGCCCACGGTGGAGTGGATTTCGTCGATGAAGAGAATGGGCTTGGGCTTGGCGGCCAACGCTTTGACGACGGCCTTGAAGCGCTCTTCGAAGTCGCCGCGGAACCGCGTGCCCGCGAGCAGCGCTGTCGTATCGAGCGCAAACACTTCCGCATCCTTCAGCGGTTCGGGTGCATCGTCCTGAATCAGCCGCGTGGCGAGGCCTTCGGCCATCGCGGTCTTGCCCACGCCGGCGTCACCGACGAACACCGGGTTGTTCTTGCGGCGCCGGCAGAGCACTTCGATCGTGCGCTTGAGCTCGGCGGTGCGGCCGACGAGCGGGTCGAGCGTGCCGTTGCGCGCCTTGTCGCTGAGGTTCACGCAGTACGCGGCCAGCGGATCGCGGGACGACGCCCGGCCTTCGTCGCCGCGGCCGGCGGTGGCGGGCCCGTCGGACGAGTCGGGCTCGTCGGCCGAGGGCAGCTTGCTCACGCCGTGAGAGATGTACTCGAGGACGTCGAGGCGCGTGATGTGCTGCGCGTCGAGCAGCTTGGCCGCGTGCGATTTCGGCTGCTGCAGGATGGCCGCGATGATGTCGCCGGCCTTCACTTCCTGCCGGCCCGCGCTCTGCACGTGCAGCACGGCGGTCTGCAGCACGCGCTGGAAGGCGGCGGTCTGTTCCGGCTCGCGCTCGCTGCCGCGCTTGAGCCGCTCGATGGAGGTTTCGAGATACGTCTGCAGCGATTCGCGCAGCGCCGCCAGGTTGGCGCCGCACGCCGTGAGAATCTGCTCGCCCTCGAGATCGTGCGCCAGCGCGTACAGCAGGTGCTCGAGCGTCAGGTACGCATGACCGCGCGCGACCGCTTCGCGATACGACACGGTCAGGACG
The DNA here is from genome assembly GCA_021824055.1 of Acidobacteriota bacterium. Taxonomy (GTDB): domain Bacteria; phylum Acidobacteriota; class Vicinamibacteria; order Vicinamibacterales; family SCN-69-37; genus SCUN01. The sequence goes on along the minus strand of JAKALV010000029.1, from coordinate 5,166 downwards.
ATCTCCAGTGATGCTGAGAACATGCTTCAATTCTAGCGGAGTACGTAGGGCGCGGCCTGACCGCCGGGACGGCGGGGCGCTAGAATGCTGACTGTATGCCCCTCAAGATCCGTGCCTCTCTGTTGCTTGCGTGCCTCGCGCTCACGTCCTCGCTGATTCTGAGCGCTCAGGCGCCGCCGCGCGCCGTCGTCACGATCGCGCACTTCAACGACGTCTACGAGATCGGCGCGGTTGAAGGCGGCCGGTCCGGCGGGCTGGCGCGAGTCGCCACGGTGGTGTCGCAACTCAAGCGCACGAACGCGCCGCTGCTCGTCACGCTGGGCGGCGACTACGTGTCGCCCTCCGCGCTCGGCACGGCGCGGATCAATGGCGAGGCGCTGGCCGGCAAGCAGATGGTGGACGTCCTCAACGCCACCGGGCTGCAGTGGGCCACGCTTGGCAATCACGAATTCGACATTTCCGAAGCGGCATTCAAGGCGCGCATGGCCGAGTCGAAGTTCAAGGTCGTTGTCAGCAACGTGACGGACGCGCAGGGACAGCCGTTTGCCAACACGATGACCACGGCGATCGTGCCCGTGACGGCCGGCGGCCGCCAACTGCGCATCGGCCTGATCGGCATCGTGATCGACGCGAATCAGAAACCCTGGGTGAAATACCTGCCGCCTATTGACAGCGCGAAAGCGGCCGTCGCGCAACTGGCCGGCAAGGTGGACGCCATCGTGGCGCTGACGCACCTGGCGCTCGGCGGGGACGCGGACCTGGCGGCGGCCGTGCCGGAGATCGATCTGATTCTGGGCGGTCACGAACACGAGAACTGGATGCTGCGCCGCGGCGCGCGCTTCACGCCCATCATCAAGGCGGACGCCAACGTGCGGTCGCTCGCCATCGTCTCAATGGCGTTCGGCGCGAAAGGCACGCGGCCCACGGTGACCGCGCGGCTCCAGATCATCGATAGTCAGATCAAGCCCCTGCCGGCCGTTGACGCGCTGGTGAAGAAATGGACCGCGACGGCTTTCGACGCGTTCCGCCGCGATGGTTTTACGCCGGAGGCGCCGGTGGTGACGCTGACCGAGCCGCTCGACGGCCGCGAGGCCACCGTGCGCAATCGTCCCGGCAAGCTCACCGAGATCATCGCGAACGCCATGAAGCACGAAGCCAAGGCCGAGGTCGGCATCTTCAACGGCGGGTCCGTGCGGATTGACGATGTGCTGACGCCGGGACCGGTGACCGAATACGACATCATTCGGGTGCTGCCGTTCGGCGGCAAGGTCGTGCGCGCGACGTTCGACGGCGCGTTGCTGGCGAAAGTGCTCGACCAGGGCCTCGGCAATCAGGGCACCGGCGGCTATCTGCACAGCAGCGACGGCGTGGTGCGCACGAGCAGCGGGTGGGTCATCAACCGCACGCCGCTCGATCCGGCGAAGCGCTACGTCGTGGGGATTTCAGATTTTCTCTTGACGGGCGGCGAGACGAATCTGGCGTATCTCACGCGCGCGAACCCGGGTGTGCACGATCCGGAAGATCTGCGTGATGTACGAAGAGCGGTCATTGATGAGTTGAGAGCCGTGTATAAGTAGTCCAGAGTCCAGAGTCCTGAGTCCAGGGTCCAGGGTCCAGGGTCCAGGGTCCGGAGTCCCCAGATCCAGGACTCGGGACCCTGGACTCAGGACCCTGGACCCTGGACTCTACGCATTCCCCTCAACGACCGCCCGCAGCGGAAAGCCGTTGTCCTTCGCCATGTCGGTGACGGTTTGCACCTTGGTTTCCGCGACTTCCCACGGATACACGCCCGCGAGCCCCCGGCCCTGCGTGTGCACCTGCAGCATGATGCGATACGCCTCGGCCGGTGACTTCTGAAACACCGACTCGAGCACGTGGATCACGAAGTCCATCGTGGAGTAGTCGTCATTCAGCAGCAGGACCTTGTAGAGCTCGGGTTCCTGCTTCTTCGGCGTCACGCGCTCTTTGACTGCGCCGCCGGTGTGATGCTCGGGGTTGCTCACTTTGGTGCTGGGCCTTTCGCGCCCTGTTCGGCCAGCGCGACAATCTCGCGCAGGGCATCGTCGCCGCGGTTCCAGTCGTACCAGTTCATCTTGCGCTGCTGGCGCTCGGCGCTGTCGATCTTGTCGGCCATGTCGAGGAACCACGTCTGCAGCGCCGCGGGCCGCTCCACCCACGCGCCGGCTTCCTTGCCGTCACGGATCAGAATCACCGTCGGCGTGGCGGCGCGGCCGTCCGGCGTGCGATGCGCCTCCATGATCGGCTTGCCCACCTGCGAGTTGATCACGCGCATGTCCACGCCCGCCTTCGCCGACAGCGTGCCGAGGTAGGGCACGCTGTTGACCGAGTCGGAGCACCAGTCCTCGGCCACCACGAGCAGCCGCAGGCCGGCGCCCACCTTGCGAAGACGATCGACGAGCGCCGCGGGCACGTCGCGGCCGGCGTTGCGGACCCAGAGCACGCGCTGCTGTTGCGCGCCCGCCAGATACTCGGTCCACGGCAAGCCCTGATCGAACAGCGCGACCGCCTGAGCCGGCGCCTGCGGTCCCGCAGCCAGAAACAGCGTGAGCAGCATGGTCACCATGGTCACAGCATACTCGCCATGGATAAGATCTTTGAATGACTCCGCTTGCGCCCGGCCTCGACTTCTTCGACCTGAACTTCGTCGGCCAACCCGGCATCATCGCCACGGGCCTGCTGCACGGCGCTTCGGGGGTCGGCCTGATTGATCCCGGGCCGACCACGTCGCTGCCGGTGTTGAGATCGGCGCTGTCCGCCCGCGGATTTGCGACCGCGGACATTCGCTGGATCCTGCTGACGCACATCCACCTGGACCACGCCGCCGCGACCGGTACGCTGCTGAAGGAATGCCCGACGGCGCGCGTGATCGTCCACGAGCGAGGCGCGCCGCATCTGATCGATCCGTCGAAATTGCTCGCCAGCGCCACGCGCCTCTACGGCGCGGACATGGAACGGCTGTGGGGCGAGATCCTGCCCGTGCCGGCCGCCAACGTCGATGCCGTCGGCGAGCGCGCGCGAACGACCGTCGCGGGGCACGAGGTGCACATCGCCTGGACGCCCGGGCATGCATGGCACCACGTGAGCTACTACCTGCCCGCCGCCGGGATCGCCTTCGTCGGCGACACGGCCGGGATCTGCCGGCCCAGCGGCCGCGTGGTGCTGCCGCCGACGCCGCCGCCCGACATCGACCTCGAGGCCTGGCGCGAGAGCACGCAAACGATTCTCGACTGGAATCCCGACGTGCTGTTCCTGACGCACTTCGGCCCGCAGACGGCCCCGCGTGTACACTTCCAGGACCTCTGGAAACGCATCGACGATTGGAGCGCGCGCGTCCACGCGTCGCTGTCCACGGACGGCACCGACGAGCAACGCGCCGCCGCGTTCATGGAGTCGATCACCGACGAGCTGGCGCGGCTGACCAGTCGCGCGGAAGCGGAAGCCTACGCGCGGGCGGGCCGATTCGATTTCTCGTGGTCGGGGCTGGCGCGGTATTGGCGCAAGAAAGAAGTGAGGCAATGAGGCAATGAGGCAGTGGGGCAGTGGGGCAATGAGGCAATGAGGCAATGAAGAGCTTGCTGGATCGCGCGTCGGAGCACGCGCAGCGCTATCTCGAAGGCATCGCGGAACGGCCCGTCAAGGCGACGTTGACGAGCGCGGAGCTGCGCGCGGCGCTTGGTGGACCGCTCGGCGCCGCTGGCGAGTCACCGATGGCCATCATCGACCGGCTGGCCGAGGCGGCCGCGGGCGGCACGGTCGCCTCCGCCGGCCCGCGCTACTTCGGGTTCGTCGTCGGCGGCAGCCTGCCGGCGGCGGTGGCCGCGGATTGGCTCGTCTCGGCCTGGGATCAGAATGCCGGCATCTTCGCGCTGTCTCCGCTCGTGTCGGTCGTCGAAGACATCACCGCCGGGTGGCTGCGCGAACTGGCGTCGCTGCCCGAGACGATGACGGTGGGGTTCGTCACGGGTTGCCAGATGGCCAACTTCACGGCGTTGGCGGCCGCGCGTCATCACGTGTTGCAGCAGGCGGGCTGGGATGTCGAAGCGCGCGGCCTCGCCGGCGCGCCATCCGTGACCGTCGTGACATCGGATGAATCGCACTACACGATCTTCATGGCGCTCAGGTTACTCGGCTTTGGCGCGGCCACGGCGACACGGGTGCCAACCGATGGCCAGGGTCGTATGCGCGCCGACACACTACGCGAGGTTCTGGCCGCCACCACCGGGCCGACGATCGTGTGCGCGCAGGCCGGTAACGTCAACACCGGCGCGTTTGATCCCATCTCAGAAGTTGCGCAGGCCGTGGACGAGGCGCGGGCCGGACAGGCGGCGCAAGGGTGGCAGGGAGCACAGGGTAGACCCGTGTGGCTGCACGTTGATGGCGCGTTCGGCCTGTGGGCGGCGGCGTCACCGGCGCGGGCGCATCTGGTCTCCGGGATTGCGCGCGCGGACTCGATTGCGACCGACGCGCACAAGTGGCTGAACGTGCCGTACGACAGCGGCCTGGTTTTCTGCGCGCATCCGGACGCGCATCGCGGCGCGATGGCGCTTTCGGCGGCCTACATTCAGGCCACCGCGGTGGAGCGGGATCCGCACGAGTTCGTGCCGGAAGAGTCCCGCCGCGGGCGCGCCGTGCCGATCTACGCGGCGCTGCGGTCGCTGGGCACGGCCGGCGTGGGCGAGATGATCGAGCGTTGCTGCCGTCACGCGGCCCGCATCGCGGATCAATTGCAGCGGCACCCTCACGTGCGCATCCTGAATGACGTGGTCCTGAATCAGGTGCTGGTACGCTTTGACGCGCCCGGCCGCGACGCCGACCAGTTGACGCGCGCCGTGATCGCCGGCGTGCAGGAGGACGGTACGTGCTGGCTGGGCGGAACCACGTGGCACGACATGGCGGCGATGCGCGTGGCGGTCAGCAACTGGTCGACGACCGCCGAGGACATCGACCGGTCGGCCGCGGCGATCTTGGGGGTGCTTGATCGCTTGTAGGCGCGCGGATCGTAGGGCCAAGCTTTAGCGTGGCCCTACTTCTTGATGGCGTTCATCCGGTCGAGGAGTTCGCGCAAGAGCTTCAGTTCCTCGCCGTACCTGGCCCAGTCGCCCTCGCGCTGGGCGGTTTCCGCGCGGGTGAGGGCCGCCGACGCGT